>JALOMN010000104.1 GCA_025455445.1 Cyclobacteriaceae bacterium | reverse complement strand
ATGATGATGGTGTCCGTGTATGTTTTGAGTGTTTTTCATATCAAGTCCTCAAAGAAATAAAGAACTTCTAATTATTCAAAGTTTTTAATCATAAAAGGATGGAATTTAAGTAACCTAGCTTCACATCTACCATTTTGGCCACCCATACTTGCCTACGAAACCGATTGCAAAAAACACGATGCCTATGATACCGAAAACGATTATGAGAAAGTAGCGTTCGGAAATGATGTTTAGATTCATCTGGCTGTTATCCTGCTGTGATATTAGTACCTCAATGGTTTCCCCAATTTCAACTGCTGGAGGGTTTGAATATGTATCTCCATATACCCTTAGTGTTTTACCTTGCCAGGCATACTCAACTACCGGCACTGCTCCGCTGCTTGTATCAGATTCAGATGCATAGTGCAACGCAACAATTTGGCCTTCCACTTTTATGCTATTTTGATAGAAGCGGTAATCTCGCAAGCCAAGGTAAATCGATATAATCAAGAAAACGGTTCCTATCCCTAAGAAAATAAGCATGCCAATCGAACCTGATTTCCAGCTTGAACTTGAAGGTATTGTAATACCTGTTTCCCTTGAAAATCGATCAACATATTGCTTCGATTCTTTTAGTGAAAGGGTCTTTTCTTCGCGCACATATTTAATCGCTTCAAGATAATCACCTTTCTGCAGCAGCCATTTAACTTTTTGATCGACTGCCATGTTAGTACTATTCAGATGTTCATTTCGGGAGAAGGAGGGCGGTTGAAGAGATTCACCTGCGAGAAACGAAACCCAGTCACTAGCATCTTTAAGGGAAAGAGGATGTTGATCATGAAGGTATTTCACAGCTTCTAACTTTTTTCCCTTACGGAGGAACTCGTTTATTTTATCTTTGTCGGCTGAGGTGAGCATGTTTTAAAAATAAGAAATTCTAACAGTACCTTATAAATTGAATATGAAGAAGTGGATGGTGATTCTGGTTTTACTGGCAGCATGTGGCGATTCGAGAGAGACGAAACTTCAGAATTTTTTATTGAAAGGGAATATCGCGTTTAAGCAGCGAAATTTTGATCAGGCAAGTTATTACTATGGTGAAGCTATAAAAGTGGAGCCATGCTTTGCAGATGCATGGAATAACCTGGGCACTATATCATTTGAGCTAAGGCACTATGACCAGGCGAATGAATATTATGAAAAGGCGATTGCCTGTAAGCCTGATTTTCTGAACGCTTTGTTTAATCATGCCAACACCAGCTACGAACTCAAAGAATATTACAAAGCGTTGGATGATCTTGAGAAAATCCGGAAGGTGAAACCTGATACTTCATTAGTTTATTTCACAGAAGGGCTAGTGTACACCAAAATGCGCGAATTCGATAAAGCACTTCAGGCATTTCAGAGTGCAATTAATCTTGACACCGCCAACATGGACTATCATGTAAACCATGCCATCGTGCAATTTTATCTGCGGCAATTTGACATCGCCAAAGCCGAGTTGATTGCTGCTATGCAGCGCAAGCCTGAAGAACCCAACATTTATAATACATTGGCGCTTATTGAATCTGAACAAGGAAATTACTCAGCTGCCTTGCAATGGGTAAATAAGGCGCTGGAACTATCACCCCGGCAGCCATACTTTCTCAACAACCGCGGTTTCATCTATTTATCAACTAATGAAATTGAAAAAGCTACTGCAGATATAAACGAAAGCATTAGCATCGATCCTTATAATGCCTGGGCTTATCGCAATAAGGGTTTACTTGCAATGTTTCAACAAGATTATGCCTATGCAGAGCGGTTGTTTCAACAGGCGCTTAAAACAGATGATTTTGTAGATAAGATTTACTTTTATTTAGGTATGAATTATTTAAATATGAATAAGCGCGGTTTAGCCTGTGAAGCATTTAATAAATCTGAACAACGTGTCGAGCGAATGGTTACCAACGATCAGATTAAGATGTGCAAAACCGAGAATGCACAATAAGCAATTATGTTTTTGAACCTCGATTTATTGGCTGAGCGATTGAAGGAGCCTTTACCCGGACCGATGGCTCATGAACCCTTGCGGGCAATACCTACAGGTTTGATAAAGCCAACGTTTGAGCACAGCAGGCCACCGCGGCAAGGGGGCGTAGTAATACTTTTATACGAGGAGGAAGGAGTTTTAAAGTTTCCACTTACCAAGCGTCCGGATTACCTTGGCACACACGGTGGGCAAATCAGTTTGCCGGGAGGAAAAGCAGAACAAGGTGAAACGCAAATAGAAACTGCGCTGCGCGAAGCGGAAGAAGAGATAGGCATACCGCGCAATGCAATAGAAGTGATTGGCACACTCTCTGAATTTTTTGTGATTCCTAGCAATTTTATGGTGACACCCGTAGTTGGGTATCTGAAACAAGCCTACCAATTTATTCCTGATCCTAAGGAAGTAGTAAAGATTCTCCATGGTTCAATCGATGAACTGATCAAACCGGATGCAGTAAAAGTAAAAGAGATTATGGCCGCTCGTATGTTTCCGATGCAGGCTCCTCATTTTGAAATTGAAGGCGAAGTGGTATGGGGTGCAACAGCCATGATGTTGAATGAACTAAGGATGGTGCTTCGGGAAATGATGTAAAACTATTTTTTGAAATTGACCATTTACATCCGCAAAGAGCATTGTTAAAAGAGATATTACTTGTAAAAAGTACGAGAGGAGAGAAGTAGCAGTATTCCATTTCGGAAATTGAATATTGAACGAATGTTAATCGATATTCAATGTGACCGGATAGAGATTTAGAATAAAAATTTCAATGATAGGGTTGAAAACCTGCGGTTGGATATAGTTTTGATTGATTTTCCTGACCTCCAGGTCAAAATTCAGGTGTTATTTTTCAATTAGTATAACTATCTTTGGAATCCTAAAATCTAAACTAAACCATATCGTTATGAACCGTTTCCTTAAAAAGCTATTCACTTTTGTGTTCCTGGTTTTTCTATCAACTGCTCTTGTAATGTCATGCTCCAAACAGGCAAAAGAAGGTGATCATCCAGCCGGAGAGCATCCCGCTGATTCAACCGAACATCCTGCTGATTCTACTGAGCATCCATCAGACTCTACAGAACATCCTTCGGAACATCCGGCAGACTCTACCAAGAAGTAATTTTCTCAGGAAGGATTTGACAACCGCATGAAAGAAAATGTAGTGCGGGGTTCGGTCACTTTTCCGTCAATTTCCATCAGGGGATAGGCTAAAAAGTTTATTGGCCCTGATTTGGGTGCAGGATTAACCTGTAGGTCGCGACCGCGACTGAATTCTATGCGGTTGGCGGGATGATGGCCGAAGTAATAAGTAGCTAGTGCCGTGTATTTATTGCCTTCACTGATATCTATTGGCCACCATTTTCCTTCCGCATAAAATTCAGCCCAGCAATGATAACCATCAATACCGCCTTCATTTCGTTCAGACGGAATGGAGGCGCCTATGGCAAACCGTGAGGGTATTCCTGCGGAGCGTGCAAGGGAGATAAAGAAGGAATGGAATTCAGAACAATTGCCTGTTTTCAAATCACACGCATAATTGGAATCCCCTTTTCCATAGTTTCCGTATTTCATGTAACGCATATTGTCGATTACGTAATCGTACAATGCTCTCGCACGGATTAGATCAGAGGCATCCCATATACCTTCCAGCGTTTCTTTTGCAATTTCTGTGAAGCGCCCACCCACTGGCACCAACGCATGACCTTCTAGATAACGCGCTGGAACAGGCCCAGGATCATCCACTACTCCCTTTTCAAGTCGTTTGACTTGATAGATTATCTCCAATTTCTGACGACTATTTGATGGGTTCAATTCCACATACAGGATGGTATTCCCATTTACATCGTCATTCACTAATTGATATTTCCCTGGCACCGTCATTGATTTTATATTCACCGTTTGAAAGCTATCACTCTTTGCTATGGGTATCCACATTTTTGCCGGGGCATTGAACTCAGGAAGTTGCACATTGTAATTAAATTCAAACTCATCACTTCCTTCAATTACACCAAGCAGTCGGGTGGAAGCTTCCTTTACTGCTACCCGATGCCAGGTCTTGTCGTCACGCTGTTTCCAGGCATAGTAAGGTTTACCATTTAGTTTGTGCACACTTGTTTCAGTTACCTGCATATTGCCAGGCTCGCCTTCCATGAAAAAATCCACATCGTACACATCACCACTCACATCGGCCAGATCCACACAAGCGAACTGCTTGCCAGGCCCCAGGTTCGAGAGGTATTCAGTATGGACCCGCACCAGTTTCATACGGAATTCTTTGCCCCGATCACTTACATGAAAGTAACCGTCATTTTCTCTTGTCTTTTTTTCGATGTAGGCTTTAATGCCTGTTTCAATTTCTTCAATGCTGACTTTGTGGATTGGAGCCTTGGCAGACAGGTCGGATATTTCTCCGGATTTTTTATTGCAGGCGTCAAGAGTTAGTAACGCAGCCAATAGGATGATCAGATTTCGCATGCTTAAAGATAAGCGTCTTGAAGTAAAAATAATATCATTGCGACCACCTTATGGCAGCCAGAAGTTATCTCTGTGGTTGAGATTAATTATTTAGCAAAAGTAGATTTTCATAAATCCTGTTATAGTAAAATAAAAAAGGTGTCTCGTAAGAGACACCTTTCATGTTGATTACAGAAAAGAATTACTTCTTTTTCTTAGCGACTTTCTTCACCACTTTTTTAACGGCTTTCTTTACATTCTTCACCACCTTTTTAACCAATTGTTTAACTGATTTCTTTGCTGCCTTTTTCGCTACTTTTTTCTTTGCCGGTTTAGTTGCTTTCTTTTTCGCTACAGGCTTTACCGCTTTTTTCGCGGCAGGTTTAACAGCAACTTTTTTCACTATCTTTTTTGCAGCAGGTTTTGCTTTTGGCTTCGCTTTGGTTGCAGCCGCTTTTTTCGCATTTCCCATTGCATTTAATGCTGAACCTGCTTTGAACCACACAATCTGGTTGGCATTGTAGGTGTGATTTACAGAAATAGATTCCTGGCTTCCATTACTATGGTGAATCACCAACGTGAGCGGTTTATCAGGGCTGAAGGTAGTAAGACCTACTATGTCAAACGTATCATCTTCCTGTATCTTATTATAATCTTCTTTGTTGGCGAATGTCAATGCCAGCATGCCTTGCTTCTTAAGGTTGGTTTCGTGAATGCGGGCAAATGATTTTACCAGGATTGCTCGTACACCCAGGAAACGTGGTTCCATAGCTGCATGTTCACGCGATGAACCCTCGCCATAGTTTTCATCACCCACTACTATTGAACCTATGCCTTGTGCTTTATAGGCGCGTTGTACTTTAGGCACTTCGTCATAGGCACCGGTGAGGTTATTCTTCACACTGTTAATCTTTTCATTGTAAAAGTTGGTAGCACCAATTAACAAGTTGTTTGAAATGTTATCGAGGTGACCGCGATACTTTAACCATTTACCAGCCATTGAAATATGGTCGGTAGTACACTTGCCTTTTGCTTTTATCAATAAGCGCAGACCTTTCAGGTCAGTGCCTTCCCACGATTTGAATGGAGCAAGCAATTGCAGGCGATCAGAAGTAGGACTTACTTTTACCGTTACCTTGCTGCCGTCTTTTGCAGGAGCCTGGTAGCCAGGGTCTTTCACGTCAAATCCTTTTTTCGGCAATTCATCTCCGGTAGGAGGGTCAAGCTTCACTTGTTCGCCACGCTCATTGGTGAGGGTATCTGTAATAGGGTTGAACCCTAAGTTTCCGGCAATGGCCAATGCAGTTACCAATTCCGGTGAACCTACAAACGCATAGGTGTTTGGATTGCCATCATTACGCGACTGGAAGTTTCTGTTAAAGGAATGCACTATGGTGTTTTTCTCTTTCTTATCTGCACCCACGCGGCTCCACATACCAATGCAAGGTCCGCAGGCATTTGCAAATACTTTCGCTCCAATTTTTTCAAACGTATCGATAAATCCGTCACGTTCAATTGTATAGCGCACTTGTTCCGAGCCCGGTGTAATAGTAAATTCTGCTTTTGTTTTCAATCCCTTGTCAGCAACTTGTTTTGCCAAACTTGCTGCACGCGAAATATCTTCATAGGAAGAGTTAGTGCATGAACCTATCAATCCAACTTCCACTTTCAGTGGCCAGCCGTTTTTCTCAGCTTCTTCTTTCAGCTT
>JALOMN010000103.1 GCA_025455445.1 Cyclobacteriaceae bacterium | reverse complement strand
CGGGTTTTCAAATCGGTCATGGTGTTCTTAACCAGGTCGGCAACTTCCAGTGCATTGGAGCCGGGCATCTGAAACACCACAATCGTGCTGGCAGGTTTTTTATTAAGTCGGCTAAACGAATTATAATTTTCCATTCCCAACTCAAGCCTGGCAATATCTTTTAGTCGGATGATAGAACCTTTCTCATCGGACTTCACAATGATGTTTCCAAATTCCTCTTCTGTTACCAGACGCTCCTGTAATAATACACTGTACGTATACTCTACACCTTTCGGAGATGGCGGTGCGCCAAACTTTCCACCAGGCGAAATGGCATTTTGTTTTTTCACCGCATTCATCACATCGGTAACGGTGAGATTCAGTTTCGTGAGTTGATCCGGCTTAAGCCATACGCGCATCGAATAATCGGCACCACCAAAAAGAATCACATCACCCACCCCTTTCAATCTCTTGAGCTGATCGACAATGTTGATGTTAGCATAGTTGTTAAGAAACAATCCATCGTAGGTAGAATCAGGTGATGACAATGAAACCAGCATAATGGGGAATACCATTGACTTCTTTGTAGTCACACCAAAGGCTTTTACTTCATTTGGCATTTTTGCGCTGGCCTGCGACACGCGGTTTTGAGTAAGCATGTTCGCATTGTCGAGATTGGTTCCCACTTCAAACGATACTTGCAAAGTCAATGATCCATCTGCCGCGTTGATGGATTTCATATACAGCATTTCTTCCACACCATTCACCTGCTGTTCAATCGGTGTGGCAACTGCCTGCTCTACGTTCACGGCATTCGCGCCATTGAACAAAGTAGTAACCTGCACCATGGGTGGTGTAATCTCAGGATACTTGGAGATGGGAATACTCCGCAACGTAATTAACCCCATGATCACCATGAGGATGGAGATCACCATCGCAACAATCGGCCTTCGGATAAAAAATTCGCTCATATAATCAGAAGGTTAATTATTGTTGATTTTTTTCTGAGAATCATCCGGCCACTTCATTTCAACCACTTCAATTTTCGTATTGGGAGTTAACGATGCCGTTCCTATCACCGCTACTTTATCACCGGCTTTCAACCCTTTATTGATAACCCATGCATCACCAATCTTCGCTCCGGGTTCGATAAGCGTAACTTTTAATGTGCTTGAATCAGTAACCGTAAAAACCTGCGACAGACTTTGCAGTTGAAAGACGGCACGCTGAGGAACGAGTACTGCATTTGGAATGGTGCTAAGCAATACGCGGGTCTTCACAAATAATCCGGGTCGCAATAATCCTTTAGGGTTAGGAAAAATCGCTTCAATAGTGAGTGTACCTGTCTTCGGATCGATCTCGCGATCCGCAAAATTAACTTCACCCTTTTCAGTATAAAGTGATCCATCGGCCAGAATCAGTTGTACATTTTTCTTTGCAGAGGATAATTCTTCCTGCGTCATTTGTGCGATGCGCAGGTATTCTCGTTCGCTGATTTGAAACCGAACACGCACCCCACTGATGCTTGAAATTGTAGTGAGGATTGAAGTTGCTCCGGCCCTGCTGGCATAATCACCCACACGCACATTAGAGATACCCACCACTCCATTAAAAGGAGCATATACTTTAGTGTAACCCAATTCAATTTTTGCGTTTTGAAGATTTGCTTCCGCAGCTTTTACTTTTGACACCGCAGCTTCATAACCCGCAGTAGAATTATCAAGATCCTGCTTACTCAATGCATTCATTTCGGCCAGCGGTTTTACCCGGTTCAGTTCATTCTGTGCACGGACCATCTCTGTCTTTGCACTGGCAAGTTCACTTGCTTCTCTGTCAACACGTGTTTTATACTGTATGTCATCAATTGTATATAGTAAATCTCCCTTTTTAACAGCAGTTCCTTCCTGAAAATTTACAGACATTACCCAACCCTCTACGCGAGACCTGATATCCACATCAGATTCTCCATAGACCTGGGCCACAAAATCTTCATAGAGGGGCACATCTTGTTGAACAGCAGTAACGATATTAACCTTTACAGGTGGAGGGACTACGATCTCGGTTTGCTTACATGAAGCAAACGCAAGGCCTGCCAGTATGAAACCTACCACGTGTATGGGTTTTGTGGTGCATAGAAACATTTTCATATTTTTAAATTATTGCTTTTTAAGATTGCTTGAAAGGTACCAAAGATGATCATATCCAAATAATAGATTGATCATTTCAAAGAGTATCCACTATCAAATATATAAGGAAAATAGGTGTGCGCACCCAAATGAACTGTAGTTACAGAAATGATTTTTATCATGCTTTTTCATCAATCAGCTATTTATATAGGAATTAAACTGACCCGTTTACATGTCCATTCAACTATTGGCAGCTATGTGAGGATTGGACGGATTCCATCAGGAACCGTTTTGATTGGACTTAAAAAATGGCTTACTTCGCTGAATAAAGAATATTCTATGAAATCAATCTTAACAATCCTTATTAGTGTATTAACGATCGGTGCATTTGCACAGGGCCAAAGCGGCAAACAGCCTGCATCGAACAGTTCAGCCAAATCTGCACCTTCCGGAAACTGCTATTCTGAATGGTATTCCATTTTCAGAGAAAGGGGTGCAAAACCCATTCCTAATGGCACACATGATATTGTCATTACCATACGTCATGGCAATTATGCAGAATGCTTTATGGGAAAGGTAGATGTATTCGGTGGAAAAATCAGTGGAAAACCACAAGTGCAAAAAGTTGACGGCTCTTATGAAGAGTGGGACACAAGATTGAGTGCCTATTATTTTGACAGTGAAGGCAAAATAAAAAATAATGCAGTACTTGAGATAGCCAACGGCATGAGTCAGGAATTATCAGGCAGCGAAGGTGAAATTGTAAGAGCCTTCTTTTACCAGTTCTTGGCGGAAAAACCAAAAGCCAACAAGAAAGCTCCAGCTCCTACTTCTTTGATCAAGAATTAAATTTCATATTTAAATCAAAGAGAGAGGCTGTCTGAAAAGGCAGCCTCTTTTTTTATAATTCGGCTTGGGCTTTTATCTCTTCCTCTCCTTCTATATATCGATTCAGATACATTTTATCCAATTTCACATTTCCAATAAAAGCGGAGTAAGCCATCATGGCGGCCAGACGCCTGAGATCAGAAGCCCACGTAGGCATATAGGTAGGAGGAATTAACCAGCCACTTTCAAATAGTGGATTCAATCGCAATGCATCAGCCATGGTTAAGCGGCCTGCAAAAAGATTGCGCATTAGGTTTGGTTGATTATCACGTATGGCCAGACGCAGGAAAGTATGCACTTCTAAAAGTCCCTGCAGGTAAACAGCGTCCTTAGTAAATACTACACCACCCTTCACGGCTCCTCCTCTGAAAATCCGTTGTGCGGATTTTACAGACTCTTCTTCCGATTGTCCTGCCTCGAGGAAAAACTTGAACAAGTCGATAAAGTCTGCCCCATCCAGTGCCATCTTCACGGCTATTACCCGCAGTGCAATTCTCCTTAAACGGCTAATATCGATAGAGTTAGTGATCAATTCGGCCATTACCGCAATACCTTCCTGTGTGCGGGTAGTGCGCGGTGCACCTAAGCCAAGTGATTGCAGGTTTAGCTGTTTTCTTCCATTGAGTTGCGTGGCGGTGTGCACAAAGGCTTCGTGATACAAGAGTTGATCTTTATCTAATTGAGAGAAGACGGCACTTCCACGCACACGAATGCGCGTGGCTCCTGCCAATGCTTTCGATGATAATTTCTGATCTACCATCACCTCTACCGAATCATATTGAAAAAATTCATCTACTTCAGCCTTGAGCCATCCGGCAAAGTCAGTGGCTGAAATATCCGTTTCAGTAGGTTGTATGTTGGGATTGCCGATCAGTTTATCGGTCACATCCAGAAAAAACTTCGCACCATCCACACCGGTAAGTCCCTGAAGTTTATATATCGCATCCGGGCGACCGTAAATTTTGATTGAATACTTTGTAAAATCAGGCGTGCCCACATGCATCAGCATGCGGCCTGCGTTGGCATAACTCAGGGCCGTTTCCGCTAAAAATTTTTCAACAGGATCTTCCTGAGTGCATTGTTTCACAATGGCATCCAGCACATCCACGTTAGATTTGACATTGGGGGGTTCGATTTTTATATCCGGTAACTGCGGCTTACCCTTCCGCCAGCCATCCAGAAATTTTTCTTCTGTTCCTACCGGCCAGGCAAGTGTATTCAGCACTTTGATCTTCTTAGAAGCCTTCACCAAGGCGGCATCTAATTTTTGTATTTTTTGTTTATCCATACCGCGCTGACATTATTGAGACAGCATGAGTAAACTTACCTTATTTGAGAATGACTTTTTATGACTTTTGACATAATCAGCTTGTTAATTTGAGAGTTACAGCAGGCTTATAGATAACAAATTGAATTTCATCATTTACATTGCATAAGAGTCATGATTACCATGAACGCATGCGTCTAAAATGAAAACATCGGGTAACATCTGGAAAAATGATCAAGGCTTTATCTGGATGCTGGTGATCGCGTTACTTACACTGGTCTCCACCCAACTTGACATTGGCATTTTCGGAGAAAGTAAATTACTGATACGGCTGGGGTTCTTCCTGTTTACACTTCTCGCTATTAAATCTTCGTCCCTTTCAAGGACTGGAAAGTTGGTAGGATATACATTCGCTTTGTTAATGCTTCTGTCTGCTCTTGCGATTATAAGAATAGAAAGCAGTACATTGATTTTACTTTACAGCATACTATCTACCGGTTACATGATCTTTATTCTCTGGCTGGTGGTGAGCCAGATTTTTGCACATGAGGTTATTACTGCAAATAAAATTTTTGGTGGAGTAGCTGCCTACATTATAATTGGTCATTTGTGGACCTCGATGTATCACACGATTTATATTATTGATCCCTCTTCTTTTCAATCTGCCGGAGAAGCCTTTCACACCACTGCGGAAGCACTGAAACATCTCTCCTACTTCAGTTTTGTTACCCTCACAACCATTGGCTATGGCGACATACTGGCAGTAAGCAGTGAAGCCAGAATCTTGGTCATGCTCGAAGGGCTTACTGGACAACTATTTCCCGCTATCTTTATCGCAAAGCTGGTAGCGCTGCAAATTGAACATTCCAGAAAGTGACTAATGTCATAGTTAGTGCTCGGCAATGACTTTACATTTATACATCACGACCCTAAATAATTATTGCGGTGAAAAAGCTATTAACTCCGGGCATTCATTGGCTATTTGTCTTTATGCCTATTTCAATTGTGTTGGAAAAAAGTCATGCGTCTGCTCCGTTGATATTTTTTTCAGCCGCACTCTCCATCATACCGATAGCCAGGTTGATAGGATCTTCTACGGAACAACTGGCGAAATATACGGGTGATGCGGTAGGCGGTTTACTCAACGCCACGTTTGGAAATTTTCCTGAATTGATCATCGCCATTGTTGCCTTGAAAGCAGGGCTTCATCAAATGGTGTTGGCATCTTTAGCAGGTGCTATTCTGGCTAACCTACTGCTTGCGTTAGGTGCTTCGTTCCTGGTGGGTGGTCTTAAATTTCACAATCAGGATTACAACTCCACCAGTGTGCGGGTGTATAGTTCAATGATGTTGATTGCCGTAATTAGTCTTACCATCCCCAGCGGGTTCCACATTCTCACGGCCAGCAAACCTGCACTGGAAAATGAAAACACACTCAATATTTATTTATCCATTGTATTGCTGATTGGTTACATACTCTATCTGTTATTTATGATTAAGACGCACGCTGACTTCTTTAAAAGTGAAGGTGGAGAACATGAAGAAGAGCATGAAGAAAAATGGTCGCTAACCCGGGCGTTAATTTCGTTGGTGATAGCTTCTGTATTGGCCGCATTCATGAGTGAAGTATTGGTAGGCGCGGCAGAAGAAACCGGGGAAGTACTGGGCATGTCAAGTGTATTTATTGGTGTAATCTTTCTGGCCGTGGTGGGTGGTGCTGCCGAAAGTATTTCAGCCATTACCATGGCAGCAAAAAACAAAATGGATCTTAGTATCGGCATTGCCCTGGGCAGTTCCATACAAATTGCATTGTTCGTAGCACCTGTGTTGGTGATCATGAGTACGTTTGTAGGCGAGACTCAAATGAATCTTAATTTTCCGCGCCCGTTAATCGTGGCGATGTTCCTTACCGTGATCTTAGGATCTATGATTTCCGGTGACGGACG
>JALOMN010000102.1 GCA_025455445.1 Cyclobacteriaceae bacterium | reverse complement strand
TTTGAAATGGATCCCAAATCCAAAGCCATTCACGATATGCTTGAGAAGATCGATATCAATACGATTAGCCCGGTGGAGGCCTTGCTTAAGTTGAACGATATCTTATCGATGATGAAAAAGTAAAAAGTTTTGCTTGTGTGCAGTTAGATAACTATTACAGTAAAATGCAGGCCGTATTCGGCTCATTAATCATTCGGTAACCAGAAAAGCGAACACGCAAAAAAATTTCAAAAATCTACTTCTCATTTGAGCTAGAGATAAAAAGCAGAGGCTGCCCTTTTGAAGCAGCCCCTTAACCTACCAAACCTAAATTAACCTATTTCTTTTTTTGATCTATGTTTTAAATACTTAAGTTAAAAACAGTTCTGCGAACTGATTTTTTTCGGTCAAATCACCACTCAGTTCCCACGCTACTTCTTTTACGGGCAATTGCACCCGTTGGATAAAGGGCAATGGGTCAAAAGAGTTTTTACCAAACTGAAGCGCATAATTTTTTGGCACCAGAATTTCATCTATCCGATTTCCTACCAAAAAATTCTCGAAAGCCCGTTGATTATGTCCGGTAAAAATCTCGAAGCGCATAGAGTGGATTGTGGATGGATACTTATTCAAAATCACCTGACAGGCATTGGTGAAGTCTGGTGTCTTCAAGGAATCGATTAATTCTCTCTTGGAATAGAAGAGGAGATCTACGATGGCATCTTGCAATCGCTCACAGTGAAGAAACACTATATTAATACGGATGTTTGATTGTGCAGACTCTGCTGCCTCCACCACAAACTTGAGTGATTCAATAGTGAAGTCGGTTGGAATAAGTATTGCTTTTTTCATGCACCCGTATTTTATTTTTCCGAAATCTAGAATGGGCACATTAGACGGGTATAAGAGTGAGATTAAAATGCGATAAGAATTTAAAAAAAGCCTTAAAAGCGGTGAAAAACCCAGAAAAATGACTCTTGATAGTTAGGTTGAGTAAGCCACCCTTTAAATAGGATTATCCGATTGTATAATTTCCTATCGGGAAGGTAAGTTGTACTTCCGTGCCCTGATTCACTTTAGAAGTAACCTGAATTTCTCCGGAATGCAGGCGCATAATATTGCGTGCGAGTGACAGCCCGATTCCATAGCCTTCATATTCTTTTGCATTCGATGCTCTGAAAAATGGATCATAGATATAATTCATATCAGTTTCAGGAATGCCAATGCCCAAATCTTTCACTACAATAATCACTTTATTCTCAATGGTGTCAATAGAAAGAGTGACCGGTTGATTATTCGAATATTTGCAGGCATTGCTAACAATATTGGTGAGTGCGAGCAACAATAGCTGCTCATTTCCTTTCACTTTTAATTTTGTGGGGTCCTCAGGCATCAGGCTAAGGTTAAGCTGTACTTTATTCTTAGGATTCAACTTGTCAATGGTGCTTTTCACATCCCAGATCAACTGGTCTATCCGCACCTTGTCAAACTTCAAGGTGCTTCCGGTAAATCCGGTTTGTGCCAGGAATAACAGTGACCGTGTGATTTTTTCCAGACGCTCGGCTTCTTGCACAATCACATTCAGTGAATCAATATATTCTTTCGGGGTTCTCTCTTTTGCCAACGTCACGTCCGCTTCACCAATGATGGTGGTTAGCGGGGTGCTAAGTTCATGTGAGGCGTTACTGATAAAATTATTCTGAGTGGCAAACGCGGTTTCAAGGCGATCCAACATGTTGTTGAAAGTTGTTTCCAGTTCGCTGATCTCATCATTCACATTTTTCGATTCCAGCCGTAAGTGCAGATTCTGTGAACTTATTTCTTTTACCTTATCGGTAATTTCCTTTACGGGATTAAAAACCTGCCGGGAGAATACAAAAGAAATAAAGAAAGAGAACAGTGAGGCAGCTATTATGCCGATGAAGAATATATTTCTCAGATAGGTAAGGTGATGATAGTTGTAGTAATTGTCTGCCGATACGATCACGGCATAGGGTCCTTTTCTGCTTTCATATTTTATCCCGGCATAAAATGTATTTTTATTTTGAAAGGTAGCCTCTCCATTTTGCAGGAGATCATGAAAAAATGAAATAGGCACCTGCAGTTGACGGGCTTCTTCCTCAAATGTTTTACCGGAAGTGATTTCATAAAAATACTCCATCTCTTCAGTAAGTTTTTCAAGGTGCATGTCACGCACTTCCTGCAATACAGCAGTACTTGCTTCTTCCCGGTCTAGTTCGGCTTTGGCCGTCACAACCCCACGTATTTCTAATCGCTTATAGAAGTCAGCAAAAGAATACCGGATTATAAAAAAATATACACTGGCACTTAAAAGCACTATGGTGGACATAGAAATCAAGAAAATAATCAGTGCTATTTTAGTTTGTGTCTTCATCAGATTCTTTTAAAACATACCCCATGCCGATCACTGTGTGTAACAGTCTGGTGGCACCATTCGCTTCCAATTTCTTTCTTAGATAATTTACATATACATCTACCACATTGGTGCCCATATCGAAATTAATTCCCCATACCTCTTCTAGTATCTCCAGCCGCGACAATACTTTTTTCTGGTTCTTGATAAATAATAGCAACAAACGATATTCGGTAGAGGTGAGCGAAATTACACGCTCTCCTCGTCTTACTGTTTTAGTATAATTGTTCACTAAAAGATCGCCCAGCTGAAATTGTTCTTCACTACCGGAATTCTGTGAGGATGCTGTTTTTTCACTTCTTCGCAGCAACGATTTAACACGCGCCAGTAGTTCAATAAATTTAAAGGGCTTAATCAGATAATCATCAGCCTCTGCGCCTAACCCCACTACAATGTTTTCAGAAGTTCCGAGGGCGGTAAGGAATAATATGGCAACACTTTTATTTTGTTTACGAATAGCACGACAAAGTTCAATGCCATTCAGCCCGGGAAGCATGATATCCAGGATGATCAAATCAAATGAATTGGACATCGCCATTTCAAGACCGGTAGTACCATCTAATGCAATACTTACTTCATAGCCTTCTTCAGACAAGCCTTTTTTGATAAAGGCTGCTACGCTGGTTTCGTCTTCAACTAATAAAATCTTTTTCATCTGGTTTTGTGAAATGCACTTCAATCAAATCACTTTTACACTTAGTATTCAATTGGAAAATTAAGGAAGTTTGTTCAATTCGAACACGATAATATATTTTTTGAAAGTGTATAATGGCTGCATATCCATTTTGGCTTCATAAAATAGTAATACTGGTAACAAGAAGTAGTGTTATTTTGGCAAGAGACTTCCCTTCTTGACAAAAGCAAAATTCATAAATGGCATAATTACTTCTGCCAGCCAATCGTTTAATGAAAACTCATAAATAGCAAATGCCGTTCTTTGTCAAAAGCAAATTGATAAACTGTATTGTATGAAAATAATTATTTACTTTATTTTTATTCTAATATCCTATACAGCCAGCGCACAAACTCAGGCCGAGTGGAAATTGCCTCAGGTGGAGATACCTCTCATGAAGGGGGAACAAACTATTGCGATCCTTAAGCCAAAATATTTTACAAAGACGGCTATACTTTCGTTTGACGGTGAAGAATATCAATTCAAATTGAAAAGTGGAAGCAGTCGGTGTATCGTAACGAAACTTTCAACTAAAGAAGTAATCGCTCAACTTACCCAAATGGGAAGCCGTGAGGTGAAAATACAATTTGCAAAGGCACCTGAGGTTTTGCTTAAACGCATTGGAAAAAAAGATAACAGGCAATATGTATTGCCCGGTGAATTATCTCTCAAAATCAGTGAGGAAGGGATCACAACAAATTTTGAACAAATTGATCTTAACCAATGCGTGGTGCAGGCTGCGTTGGTATTCAGACATACTTTTATTCAATATGATAAAGACCGCGCCTCGAATACATATTATTACCCGGTAATCATTACCAGTTAATAGTCACATCATTTCAATAGCTGGTAACTACCATGGTCTGTATATTTTAAGTGAAGTAAAAAACCCCGAATCCCAACTACCCTGGTCTGTGTCTTCACAGGCCATTAGATTATAAAATTTTAAGTGAATTACAGAGCCCTTAATCCCATGTTTAATTTTTAACTTTCAGCTTATAATTTGTTTGCATGAAAAAAATCCGTTGGGGTATTTTAGGTTGTGGCAAGATTGCCCGAAAGTTTGCGGCTGATTTAAAATTTGTGAAAGATGCCGAACTGTTTGCCGTAGGTGCACGCGAACAATCAACCGCAGATGCTTTTGTAAAAGACTTTCCTGCAAAATATGCACATAATAGTTATGAGGCGTTGGTAAGTAATCCGGAAGTAGATGTAATTTATGTGGCCACTCCACACGGTCTGCACCATGAACATGTGATGCTCTGTCTTAAACATAAAAAGGCTGTGTTATGCGAAAAGGCATTTGCGATCAATTTCAGACAAGCAAAAGAGATGATCGACTTTGCGAAGGCACAGAACACTTTTATTATGGAAGCGTTCTGGACTCGTTTGTTGCCACCTTATCTTAAAATGAAAGAGATACTTGCGCAAGGAAAAGTGGGTAATATAAAATATCTGAATGCAGAATTTGGTTTCAGACCTACACCTCCTTTCGCGCCCCGAATTTATGATCCTGCTTTAGGCGGAGGTTCTCTACTCGACATTGGCATCTATCCTGTGTTTCTTGCATTGGATGTATTGGGTAAGCCCGATGAAATTGAAGCAGTGATGATTCCGGCTGTAACCGGAGTGGATGATCAATGTGCAATACGTTTTAGATATAATAATGGCGCAATCGCACATTTATTTTCTTCGTTTGCTGCTAACCTTGCAACAGGTGCTGACATTGCAGGAGATAAAGGACGCGTTCGTTTTACGCATCGCTTTCATGGACCCACTACGCAACTTGAATATTATTCTGGTACCGTAGACACAAGAGAAATTATTTCCTTTGATCAAGCTAAAGGCAATGGCTACGAATATGAAGCACATCACGTGAATGAATGTTTGCGGGCAAACTTAACAGAGAGTCCTGTACTAACTCACCAACACACGTTGCTTATGATGCAAACGTTGGATGCAATTCGTGCCAAAGCGGGCATTATTTATCCCGTAGATTAATTTCTTTATAAATGACATAAGTCATCTTTTTACCGCGCAAAGTTATTTTTACAACGTTCGTTCGTATTAAAATTTGCCGATCATATAAGACAAATTGAATCCATACCACTTATTCGCGTTATCTTTGTATTCGATTAATAAAGAAATAAAAGCACGATAATGGCACAGGCAGCAGTGGTTCCGGAGGTGCGCAGAAAGCCTCAGCTCAAACAAGAGATTGCATTCATCATCATTCATTTGCTGCCATTGGCCGCAATATGGACAGGCGCAACTTTTTTTGATTGGATGGTGTGCATCTTTTTATATGTATTCAGAATGTTTTGGGTAACGGGTGGCTATCATCGTTACTTCGCACACAAGTCATATAAAACATCCCGTTGGTTTCAGTTTGTGATCGCATTTATGTCGCAAAC
Organism: Cyclobacteriaceae bacterium; assembly: GCA_025455445.1. Lineage (GTDB taxonomy): Bacteria > Bacteroidota > Bacteroidia > Cytophagales > Cyclobacteriaceae > ELB16-189. The sequence continues at coordinate 1,131 of JALOMN010000102.1, read as the reverse complement.
CACCGCACAAAAGGGAGCGCTTTGGTGGGCGGCACATCACCGCCATCATCATCGCCATAGCGATACACCGGCCGATCCTCACTCCATGAAGATATACGGATTCTGGTATTCACACGTGGGTTGGATTGTTGGTCCGGATTTTAAGGAGACCGACTATAAAGTGATTGGTGATTACGCAAAATATCCTGAACTGGTTTGGCTGAACAAACATTACCTCGTACCTCCCACGATTCTTGCTATAGTAGTAATGGCGCTTGGCGGCTGGGTGAATGGTGGCAGTGTGCTTGCAATGTTTACTACCGCAGGATTCAGCACCTTATTTATCGGATTCTTTTTAAGTACGGTGATCTTATACCATGCTACGTTTTCGATCAACTCGATCATGCACAAAGTAGGCACGCAGCGCTACGAATCGAATGATGAATCGCGTAACAGTGTGTGGCTTGCATTGCTTACACTGGGCGAAGGCTGGCATAATAATCACCATTACTATGAAGTTGCCTCACGCCAGGGATTTTTCTGGTGGGAGATTGACATCACGTATTATATTTTACGCGGCCTTGCAGCGGTTGGCTTGATTTGGGATTTGAAAGAAGTGCCAAAACACATTCTACATTCAAAAAGAATAAAAAAGAAGCTGCAGAATTAAGAAAGAAATACGAAGCGCAGAATCTTAGGCCACCGGTTTCAAAATCTGAAAAGACCAAACCTGCCGAAGAAGTTGAAGTTTAAATGAAATGTCCTACACTTAAAAGTGTAGGACATTTCATTTAACTCCTAATCACCATTCGACATCTCCAGCTTCTTAAAAAGATTTATCGGTTTGTCGTTAAGATTGTCTTTTAATAAGTACACCGAACCAATTACAAACACTACAAACCCCAGAGCAATCAGCCACTGAGTACCTGATACTTTTTGTATCTCCTGTCGCTGACTGGGCTCGCATACATTACCCGGACAAAGTTTTGCTTTCTCTTTATAAATAAGATTATACACCAGGCACCCAAGACAGATTCCAAAGACAGATTCGAAGAAGAGAAAGATTAAGCAAATGAGGCATGACAGTCCTGTGAAGATGCTCCATGTATTGTAAACTACCATCAGCCCGAACATGGCACCTGAAAGCGCAAG
>JALOMN010000101.1 GCA_025455445.1 Cyclobacteriaceae bacterium | reverse complement strand
GGATATAAATGGCAGGATATCGGCTTCTTAAAACCAATCTTTCCATCCAGATAAGCTTGCTCGATGCCACATTTCAATACACCCAATTGGTCGTAATGTGCATACGCGCATTCCTTACCTTCGATGGTAGGTGTAGAATAATCTCCATCTTCATCGAGGATATAAGTTCCCTGAGCTTCAATTGCTTTCAGTCCTTCCGGAGTGAGATAAGGCTTGACCTTTTCGAGTATTTCATTCATCACGGGAAGTTCCTCTTCTTCCAGTGGCGCTCCTAAGTCGCCCTCCACACAACAGGCACCTTTACATTTTTCAAGATGACAGACAAACTCAACATCCTTTATATCATCAGACACCAGAATCTCTCCTACTTTAATCATAATGCTTCACTTAATTTTGCCAATATAATATTTAGTTGCCCGCGGGAAAACTGCATTTAAAAATAAAGTGAGACTTTCCAGCTCATCAGGTTCTGTCAACTCATAATGTTATTATTCGATAACCACAAGTGAATCAGCACTCTTGATTCACTGTGTAAACAATAAGTTCAATTGACTAATTAAATGAATCGGATTACCTTATTTTCTGAGTTTACAGATTGAAAAGGTGTCTCTATATTGCATGGATTTATGGTGAATAGTTACTTAGAAAATTTGAACGAGCCACAACATGAAGGTGTGGTAAATGTGGAGGGGCCCTGTATGATCATTGCAGGTGCAGGATCAGGAAAAACACGAGTTCTTACCTTGCGTATCACGCATTTAATCCAGCAACATCAGGTTGATCCGTTTAATATCATGGCTCTTACGTTTACGAATAAGGCTGCCAAAGAAATGCGCAATCGTATTGAAAAACTGGTTGGTCCCGATGCTCGTAATTTGTGGATGGGTACTTTTCACTCTGTATTTTCAAGAATACTGCGGGCAGAAGCACATCATATCGGCTACCCAAGTAATTTCACCATTTATGACACCGATGATTCAAAGTCATTGCTGCGAAGCATCATAAAAGAAATGGGATTAGATGACACCCAGTATAAAGTCAACACTGTCTATAATCGTATTTCATCAGCCAAGAATCGTCTTATCTCCTGGCAGGAATACATCAGCAACCCTGTACTGATTGCGGATGACGCTGCCAACATGCGCCCGGAGATTGGCAATATTTTTAAAAACTATTCCCTGCGGTGCTTTAAATCCGGGGCAATGGATTTTGATGACCTATTATTCAATACCGACAAGCTATTTAAAGAACACCTGGAAGTACTCAACAAATACCAGCATCGCTTTCAATTTGTATTGGTGGATGAGTTTCAGGACACCAACCTTTGCCAGTATTTTATCATTCGCAAACTGGCAGCGGTGCAACAAAATATTTGTGTGGTGGGTGACGATGCGCAGAGCATTTATGCTTTCCGCGGAGCAGACATCACCAACATACTGAACTTTGAAAAAGATTATCCTGATTTAAGGATTATTAAACTCGAACAGAACTATCGTTCCACACAAACCATTGTGGAGGCTGCCAATTCGGTGATCGCAAAAAATAAGGCACAACTTCCCAAACATGTCTGGACATCGAATGAAGAAGGTACACTCATTGAATTGATCAAAGCCGTTTCCGATAATGAAGAAGGCAAGCTTGTTGCCAGTTCAATCTTTGAAGAGAAGATGCAACAGCAGCTTAAGTTCAGTGACTTTGTAATCTTATATCGCACCAACAGTCAATCGCGAGCGATTGAAGAAGCGTTGAGACGGATGAACATCAAATACAAAGTAGTGGGTGGTCTCTCCTTCTATCAGCGCAAAGAAATAAAAGATGTGCTCGCTTACTTGCGCTATGCGTTGAATCAGCAAGATGAAGCTTCTTTTCGCAGAATCATCAATTATCCCAAGCGTGGTATCGGAGACACTACTATCGATAAAATTGTAGTGGCTGCTAACGACCATGGTATTTCCATTTGGGAGGTACTTCAAAATGTAACGCCCTTTGTAGGAAACAGGGCCGCTGCACCTATTGACGATTTTGTTACCAAAATCAAGCGGTTCGGAATTGAAATTGAAAACAAAGATGCCTACGAGGCAGCGTCTGAAATTGCCAAGTCTTCTGGTTTGTTGAAAGAACTCTATGAAGACAAGACAGTAGAAGGTTTGAGTCGTTACGAAAACGTGCAGGAATTGCTTAACGCAATAAAAGAGTATACTGACGATCCGGAAAAAGAAGACAAGAGCCTGGGTGCATTTCTGCAGGAAGTTTCTTTAATCACAGGTCAGGACGAAGATAAAGACAACGACCCTGATAAGGTAACGTTGATGACCATACACATGGCCAAAGGTCTTGAATTCAAGAATGTCTACATCGTAGGAATGGAAGAGGACCTCTTCCCTTCTCAGATGATGTTGAGCAGCCGATCAGAACTGGAAGAAGAAAGACGCTTGTTTTATGTGGCCATTACCCGTGCGCAGAAGAAACTGTTTTTATCCTATGCACTTACCCGCTATCGGTTTGGAAGGTTAAAGAACTGTGAACCTAGTCGCTTTCTGGACGACATAAGCAGTCGTTTCATGAAAGTGAGCACGCGGTTTGGAGGCGTTGAATCGGTGGCTCCAAATCCAAACTTTGCCAAAAGTTTTGTCAGTGGAATGAAAAAGAGCATCAGCTCACAACCCGCACCTCCAAAGCCTGCTGCCTATAAACCTTCTGCCGATTTTGCTCCCAGCGACACCAGTGGGCTAAAAGAAGGCATGAAGGTAGAGCATCCTAAATTTGGTTTTGGCTCGGTGTTGAAAATTGAAGCGATTGGCGCAGAACGCAAGGCAAAGATCAATTTTACCGATTTTGGTGAGAAGACCTTATTGCTTAGCTTTGCCAAGCTAAAAATACACGAGAATTAGCATTACATGATTGGAGAATATAACACCACACGCGAGCACATCATTTTAAAAGAATATGGCCGCAACGTGCAGAAGTTAGTGAACTACATACGCACCGTTCCTGATAAAGAAAAGCGCACACAATTAGCAACTACCTTAATAGAACTTATTAAGCAACTGGCACCCGTAGCAAAAGAGGCACATGAAAATCCGCAGCGTATGTGGGATGATTTGTATATCATGGCTGATTTTAACCTGGATGTAGACAATCCGTTTTCAACACCCGACCGCACTATCCTTTTCAAGAAGCCTGCGAAAATGGAATATCCTCAATCGGATGTGCGTTTCAGGCATTATGGAAAAAATATTGAAAAGCTGGTGAAGGAAGCGATCAAAAAAGACGATCCTAAAGAGTTGGAAGAGTCGGCCATCTACCTGGGTAAGTTGATGAAAACTTTCTACAGCGCCTGGAACAAAGAAACCTTAGACGATTCTGTCATTGTAAAAGACCTGGCAATACTTTCACAGGGAAAATTAAAACTCAGTCTGGATAAAGTAAGAGAAGACAACTTATTTGAAAAACTGTATCGCGAGCAACGCAAACCCGGTGGCCAGCGACCGCAAGGCAGTGGTGGCGGTGACAACCGAAACCGTGGCAACAGGCCTTTCAAAAAGAATCGTCATCAACATCGCAGAAGAGATCAATAATGACTTCATTTAAAATTAAGGGTGGCACACGCTTAAAAGGAGAAATCATTCCGCAAGGTGCCAAGAACGAAGCTCTTCAGGTTTTGTGTGCTCCACTGCTCACAGCTGAACCGGTTACAATTCACAACATACCCGACATACTTGATGTAAACAAACTCATCGAATTGATTGGTGATTTGGGTTGTAAAGTGGAAAAGCTTGGCACAGGATCATACCGTTTCACTGCATCGCACATCAATATTGAGTATTTAAAAACAAAAGAGTACCGAAAGAAAGCAGGTGCACTGCGCGGCTCAGTGATGTTGCTCGGTCCGATATTAGCGCGATTTGGTGAAGCGAATATTCCTAAACCCGGTGGCGACAAAATTGGCAGAAGAAGATTAGACACCCACTTTCTCGGGTTTCAAAACCTGGGAGCAAAATTTAAATATCAGGCAGACGAAAATCTGTTCTTCATCGATGCGCATCATCTGAAAGGATGTTACATGTTGCTGGATGAAGCTTCTGTTACTGGCACGGCCAATATTATCATGGCGGCAGTAATGGCCAAAGGAACAACCACCATTTATAATGCGGCTTGCGAACCCTACTTGCAACAACTCTGCTCAATGCTTAATCGCATGGGTGCAAAAATAAGTGGCATTGGATCTAACCTGCTTACCATTGAAGGTGTGGAAAAGTTGCAGGGCACAGAGCATACCTTGCTTCCTGATATGATTGAGATTGGAAGTTTTATTGGCCTCGCGGCCATGACACAATCTGAAATCACGATCAAGAATTGTCGTATCGATATGTTGGGCATCATACCAGAGATATTCAGAAGATTGGGTATTAAAATGGATTTCAGAGGTGATGATATTCATATTCCTGCACAGGAGCATTATGAAATTGAAACGTTTATTGACGGCTCCATACTTACCGTTGCGGATGCTCCCTGGCCAGGCTTTACCCCTGACTTGTTAAGTATCGTGCTGGTTATAGCCACGCAGGCAAAGGGCACGGTGCTTATCCATCAGAAGATGTTTGAGAGCCGGTTATTTTTTGTAGATAAACTGATTGACATGGGTGCACAAATTATATTGTGCGATCCACATCGCGCCACAGTAATTGGCTTAGATCGCAAGCAAGCTTTGCGCGGAATCAAGATGTCATCTCCTGATATACGTGCAGGTGTTGCCTTGCTGATTGCTGCGCTTTCTGCTCAAGGCGAAAGCGAGATTTCGAATGTAGAACAAATCGATCGCGGTTATCAGGATATTGAAAACAGACTCCGCAAGCTGGGCGCCCAGATAGAACGAATCTGATTTTACTTCAGCGCATCCTTATAAATATTAGCTGCAATTCGTTCGGTTAAAGACTTGGGAACCCATTGTGTAAGTTGAGAAGTTATTATGTTTATCAACCCCGGTATGATCTCAGCTTTGCCTTTAAACATTTGTGCGATGCCAATCTTTGCTACTTCATTCGCACGCATGCTGAATTTATCTGCCTTTTCTTTAATTGCTTCCAACCCTGCACGCTGAATAAAGTTGGTATCGGTGGCGCCCGGGCTTATACAACTAACCGAAACGGAAGTACCTTTTAACTCATGGCGCAAGCCCCTGGTGAAGAGTAATACAAATGCTTTAGTTGCAGCATATGTATTGAGTGTGGGCACGGCCTGATATGCTGCGGTGCTTGCTACATTTAAAATGTATGATTTTGAATTCTCTTTAAGCATCGGCAGAAAAACATGACACAGTGCCACCAGTGTGTTCATGTTTAAGTTCATCATATTATTTATTTCAGCAATGGGTTGCTTTTCAAAATATCCAAACAATCCATACCCGGCATTATTAATTAATATATTGACTTTGTATTGGTTGGTAGCGCACCAATCATACACCTCACGAGCTGCATCAGGATGCGATAAATCCTTTAACAGATAATGACACTGCACTGTGTATTGGTTGGAAATTTCTTCGCGCAACTTTATCAGTTTATCTTCTGAGCGCGCTATAATCAGTACGTTGAGTTTTCTTTTTGCCAACTCATGAGCAAAATAATAACCGATGCCGCTGCTGGCACCGGTTATTAAGGCAAATTCAGCCATTGTATTATTTGTTGGTTAATGCCATAAATCGCTGATACAATTTAGGCTTACTTTCCTGATTTCTTTCTAAAACCTTGCCGGTAATGATAGGTACATACATTACACGTCTGCGACTCTTTTCTCCAATGTATGGCGACTGTGCCACACGATGCCATAGCCTGCCATCATGGATAGTCAAATCGCCCGGTTCTACATTAAGTCCTATTTCATTCTTATCTGGCTTGTTATCAAGATACCTTTTACCAAACAATATTGATTTAAGACCTTTATTGTGTGTGCCTGGTAACAAACGTAATCCACCATTATCAGTATATGAACGATCGAAGTGAATACCCACATTAAGCATTGGCATCCAATTAATTCAAACAGCGCTTCGAAACGGGGGTCTTTTAAAAACTCTGCCATTAGTGGACTATGATGATTAAGAAATGCAAACCGTTGAACGATCCTGCGGCCATCCACATCAGTACCATATTTAATTGGTACACCGTTCACCATTTTTACATCATTTTTTATCCATTCATCCTGCACCCGCTCTGACTCTGCCAAAAATGCTTTCACTGTATCCGGATTGATAAAATTTCTGAAGTGCAGAAATCCATACGTTTCAAAAAAGTGCTTCTGCTCCGGGGTTATCTTTTCTGATAAGGTAAATAAGGGGTAGTCAAATTCCCTTGGTACACTATCTTTTGGTTGCTTACTATTCAATGCCATCGTTTCACACAGATTTGAGGGTGCAATTTTACCTATATGTAACGATAAGATGAAGAAGTTGTTAAGGATTAGAGAAATATAATTCTCTTAACAGCTATAAAGTACCTGCTAATAAGGTACATAGGCAGGTTAATGAGGGCTATTAGCTCAATCTGAACATTCTTTTAAGGCTTAGTGCAATAAACACTACCATAACAGGCGCCACCACTACGTCAATCGTATAATGCACACGTTGGATAATTAGCAAGAAGCCAACCACAAGGGTAGCCAACAGAACAAACCACTTAACCCAAAGCCTGCGTTCCAGGAAGGTTAATAATGTGAGGGTAGCAACATGTCCGGAAAAAAATAAGTCTTTGGTAAAAGCACTTCCACCATAAGCGATTTTATCTATCAACGGGTCATGGAGAATTACGATTCCGATGGGTGGTTCTAGGGTGAAAACATACATGGTAATCATGCGCAACAGTGTGATAAGCAGGTAACACATTAACCCAAACAAGATCTGAGCGGGCTGATTGATGACACCCTGCACCACAACTGACAGTGACGCATAAATCAATAAAAATATGGGCCAGGAATAATCTTGTGGTGTGAATAAGCCCATAACGAAATCATTCAGTACTAATCCTTTTTTCGGGCCGATTACTTCATTAAAAAAAGTGGGTAAATATATAAGTACTGCGATGAGTGAAACTAACACCCCAATAAACTGGTAGCGGAAAACTTTTGCTTGGAAAGCCTCCTTCCAGGCGTTACGAAATTCTGACACGCGCAATGAGAGTTTTTAGATTTGAATCTTTAATCCAACCGGACAATGATCAGAACCAAAATACTGATCATAGATCAGCGCATCTTTTACATGACTCGTCAGTTTTTGTGGCACGATAAAATGGTCAATCCGCCAGCCTACATTTTTGGCGCGGCCATTGGTTACAAAATTCCAATAAGAATACTTCACCGTATCCGGATATAGATGACGAAATGTATCGATAAATCCTGCATTCAATAATTTATCAAAACCATCTATCTCTTTTTGTGTGTAGCCTGCCGACTTATTATAGTTTTCCTTTGGGCGAGCCAAATCAATCGCCTGATGGGCCACATTAAAATCACCACACATAATCACCGGCTTGCGTCTGTTCAGCCAGAGCACGTATTCGCGAAAGGCATCATCCCACGTGGTGCGATAGTCAAGTCGCGCAAGACCTTCACCCGAATTGGGAGTATACACCGTGACCAAAAAAAACGCAGGATATTCCGCAGCAATCACACGACCTTCCTGGTCGTGCTCTTCAATACCCATGTCATACACCACATCCATCGGTTCGGTTTTACTCAATATGGCAGTGCCTGAATAACCTTTGCGCGCTTTTGAAGAATTTGCATAGGCCTTATACTCGGGCAGCATCTCCAGGGCCGACAAAGCCTCTTCTTTAGGCGCTTTCGTTTCCTGCAGACAAATCATATCGGGTGCCATGGCGCGCACACTTTGCACAAATTCTTTTTTTAGAATAGCACGAATTCCATTCACGTTCCAGGATACTAAATGCAGTTGCGACATAACTAAGCTTAATATAAGTTGAAAGTTAAAAGTTGAAAGTTAAAAGTCAAAAGGTGAAAGTTGAGAGTTAAAAGTAGAAAGTAAATTCTATAACTGCCTATACCGGAAATGAAATTTTACCCATCGAAACAGAAGGAACTTTTGAACGATTTCCGAATTTCAGCCTTCCTCCTGCCAATGCTTCATTCGCCAGCACAGCAAATAATACCGCTTCTTTGGCATCACCCGAAATACCCAATTCATCCATCAGATTAAATTGTGCTG
>JALOMN010000100.1 GCA_025455445.1 Cyclobacteriaceae bacterium | reverse complement strand
GTAACGGTAATAATCTTCGCATTGCGCGATTTATTTTCTGAAGGTTTTCTAACTTCCGATAAACTTTGGGGGGCTGCCTGCGTTTTTCTCATGGTTGGAATTTCTTTCGGTAGCCTTTATGATTTAATCAGTATAGCAAGGCCGGGTAGTTTGGGAATAAATGTGGAACTTGGGCTGCCTAATTATGCAGAGTGTGTCGCCCATAGTTTTAGTGTATTAGGTGGTATTGATTCAGATTTAACACCGACTAAACTGATTAAGAATATAAGTATTATCGAATCGATTGGAGGCATGCTTTATGGAATGTTGATAATTGGAAAATTATTAAGCTTGCCCAAACAGGAAGAAACACAAAAAAGTAACTAAGTTTTAACTATATGAATAATCGCAAATTACCCTTTATCATTTTCGGAGTCATTGCATTTTTTGTTGTGATGGCTTTATCCTCCAGTTTATTGTTCAGCATCAGCGCCACCGAAAGAGCGGTTGTCTTTTATCCGTTTGGAAAAGGTTTGGACAAGGATAATGTCATTGGTCCCGGCACACACATGAAAGCCCCCTGGAACGAAGTATTTTTATATAAAGTGAATGAGATGTCATCAGAAGAAAATATGGATGTGTTGGATAAAAATGGTTTATCTATTCACATCGATATCACAGTTCGCTATTATCCTATTCCAGATAAAATCGGGTACATCCACGAACAATTCACCAGAGACTATGAAACTGTATTGGTCATTCCTGAAGTGCGCTCCACTGTGCGCCAGGTAATGGGCCGTTATACTGCAGAAGAAATCTATTCTACCAAACGGGCAGAAGTAGAAACAGCTATCAAAAGTGAAACGGAAGCCATCCTCAATAAGAATAATGTGCATGCCACTGCCGTGCTTATCCGCTCAATCATGCTTCCTGAGCAAATCAAACAAGCCATTGAAAACAAACTGCAGCAAGAACAAGAGGCACTTGCCTATCAATTTCGCCTTGACAAAGAAAAAAGTGAAGCTGAACGCAAGCGCATAGCAGCAGAAGGTGAGTCACGCGCGAATAATATTATCAACAATAGCTTAACAGACAAACTATTGAAAATGAGGGGTATAGAAGCAACTCTCGAGTTGTCAAAATCTCCTAACAGTAAAATAATTGTGGTCGGCTCGGGCAAAGACGGTATGCCCCTGATATTAGGAAACAACTAAATCCACAAAAGGCATTTTTTTGTAATAGCTGAACATTTATCTTTAAAACCAAAGTTAACATTCTAGATCATGGCGAAGACAGCAGAACTAATCATAGACGGTAAATCCTACTCATTTCCCATTGTGGAAGGAACTGAAGGAGAATTAGGTATTGACATCGGAAATTTACTGGAGCAAACCGGGGCAGTAACACTTGACTTTGGTTACAAAAATACCGGTGCCACAAAAAGTGCCATCACCTTTTTGGATGGAGATAATGGTATTCTTCGCTATCGTGGATATTCCATAGAAGAACTTGCAGAGAAATCTTCTTTTCTTGAAGTAGCCTATCTGTTGATTTTCGGTGAGCTTCCTAATGCCAATGAGTTAAACAAATTCAGCGATGACATAAAGAAACACACCATGGTGCACGAAGACATCAAGAAAATTCTGGATGGCTTCCCTTCTTCTTCGCATCCCATGGGAGTGCTTTCATCATTATTCTGTGCACAAACTGCATTTTATCCTGAGTCATTGGATCCAAATCGCTCCGCAGCTGGCGTATACTTAAGCATCGTGCGCTCGTTAGCAAAAATGCCAACATTTGCTGCCTGGGCATATAAAAATGAAGTTGGGCATCCGGTAAATTATCCTGATAACTCGCTGGATTATTGCTCGCGTTTCTTAAAAATGATGTTTGCTTTACCTGCAGAAAATTATGAAGTTGATCCTGTAGTTGCGAACGCCCTGGATAAACTTTTAATCCTTCACGCAGACCACGAACAAAACTGTTCTACTTCTACCGTGCGCATTGTGGGCTCATCCAAAGCAAGTATTTATTCTTCTATCTCAGCAGGCATTAATGCATTATGGGGACCTTTGCACGGTGGTGCGAACCAGGAAGTAATACTTATGTTAGAAGAGATTAAAAAAGATGGTGGTAACGTTGACAAGTGGATTGACAAAGCAAAAGACAAAAACGACCCATTCCGTTTGATGGGTTTTGGTCACAGAGTATATAAAAACTTTGACCCCCGGGCTCGCATTATCAAGAAAGCTGCTGATGATGTACTTAGCAAATTAGGTGTTAATGACCCTACGCTTGAAATTGCAATGAAACTGGAAGAAATCGCACTGAAAGATCCTTATTTTGTAGAACGCAAATTATATCCAAATGTCGATTTCTATTCTGGAATAATCTATCGCGCCCTAGGCATTCCGGTAGACATGTTCACCGTGATGTTTGCCATCGGCCGCTTGCCGGGATGGATTGCTCAATGGAAAGAATTGCGTGAGAATAAAGAACCAATTGGTCGCCCACGCCAGATATATGTTGGAAAAAATCAGCGTCCATACGTAGCATTAGAAAAGCGTTAATTTACTCCACAATGTCATTATCTTTAAGGCTGAATTTTATTCAGCCTTTTTTTATTTAAACAAACATAAAACCCAACGCGATATGGCCTTGATTGATGACTTTAACCTGGCAGTTTCAAAATCAAAAGAACTAACCAAGCGGCCTTCCAATGAAGAACTGCTTGAGTTATATGGCTTATATAAACAAGCTACAGAAGGTGATGTGAATGAACCCAAACCAATGGGTTTCGATTTTAAAGCGATTGCAAAATACAGCGCATGGGAATCGAAAAAAGGCATTGAGAAAGAGAAGGCCATGCAAGATTATATTAATCTGATGAAGACGTTGCAAGAACACTATTCCTGATAACTCCTTGAATCTTTTCTATCAACCTGAAATTCCGCGTGGAGCTAACTTCCTATCGCCCGAAGAATCGAGGCACGCGGTAAAGGTATTGCGCATGAAAAATCTTGATACCATTGATATTACCGATGGACAAGGTTCGTTTTACCACGCGCAAATAACTGAAGCGAATGCTGCAAAATGTGAATTTGAAATCTTAAATACCAAATCAGTTGCACGCAGGCCTTTTGAAATATCAATCGCGGTTGCTCCTACTAAAAATATCGACCGCACCGAATGGTTTCTTGAGAAAGCAGTAGAAATTGGTGTGGAAAGAATTTATTTTATGGATTGTCAAAATTCAGAGCGGCATCACATCAATCAGGATAGACTAATGAAGATAGTGATAAGTGCAATGAAGCAATCTGTGCAGGCATGGATACCTGAAATCACTGAGCTTATTCCATTTAAGGAAGTATTGAAAAAAAAGGCACAACAAAAATTTATTTGTCATGCTACTAATGAGCATCCTAACATGCTTCACACGGCAGCTCAAAAAAATTCTCACTATTTGGTGCTAATTGGCCCCGAAGGTGATTTTAGCCCGGAGGAAATTAAAGATGCTCAGGTAAATAATTTTGAGATTGTAAGCCTTGGCCCAAACCGACTGCGAACCGAAACCGCAGCGCTTACAGCATGTCAGATTTTGAATTTCATCAATCTGTAATTTGTTATGACACAACCGGAAGCAAAGAAACGAATTGAAACACTCACTGAGCAAATCAATTACCACAATGATCTCTATTATCAGCATAGCAAACCTGAAATTTCAGATTATGCATTTGACCAGTTGTTAAATGAGCTTCTCACACTCGAAAAAGAGTTTCCTGAATTAGGTCTCCCCGACTCTCCTACGCAACGAGTAGGTGGCACCATTACCAAAGAATTTGCCACTGTCGTTCATCAGTATCCCATGCTGTCATTAGGCAACACCTATTCTTATGAAGAACTCACCGATTTCGATGGCCGTGTGGCGAAAGGCTTGGAAGGCGAAGCTTATGAATATTTTTGCGAATTGAAATTTGATGGCATCTCCATCAGCTTAATTTATGAAAACGGATTACTCACCAAGGCGGTAACCCGCGGTGATGGCGTTCGAGGCGATGACGTCACTGCCAATATTAAAACCATTCGCACGCTGCCGTTGCGCATAAAACAAAAAAATATACCACCTAAGTTTGAAGTACGCGGAGAAGTATTCTTACCCAAAGAAGTTTTCAAACAACTAAATAAAGAGCGCGAAGACATTGGTGAAGAAACCTATGCCAATGCACGCAACACAGCCTCAGGCACTGTAAAGATGCAGGATTCCGGTGAGGTTGCCAGACGCAAACTGGACTGCTATATCTACTACTTACTGGGTGAAGACATCGAAGCAGAGACCCATGCGGATGCAATTAAACAACTTGAATTATGGGGATTTAAGGTTTCTCCTACCTACAAAAAATGTAAGGACATTCAGGAAGTATTTGACTACATCAATCACTGGGAAAAAAAGCGCGATGATTTACCGCTCGAAACAGATGGAGTGGTAATCAAAATCAATAGTCTTGAACAGCAGGAAAGACTGGGCTTTACTGCCAAAAGTCCGCGGTGGGCCATTGCTTACAAATACAAAGCAGAAAGCATCAGCACCAAACTAAAAGGAATTACTTACCAGGTGGGACGCACCGGTGCCGTTACACCTGTGGCAGAATTGGAGCCTGTATTTCTTGCAGGCACCACTGTAAAGAGAGCCTCGCTGCATAATGCCAATGAAATAGCCCGATTAGATTTGCGAATTGGTGATTATGTATTTGTTGAAAAAGGTGGCGAGATAATTCCCAAAGTTACCGGTGTAGATCTCAGCAAGCGAAATGAATCGCTGAAAGCTGTTGATTATATAACCTCCTGCCCCGAGTGCAACACTAAACTAATACGCAAAGAAGGTGAGGCAAATCATTACTGCCCAAATGAAGAAGGATGTCCGCCACAAATAAAAGGGCGCATCGAACATTTTATACAGCGCAAAGCCATGGATATTGATTCGTTGGGAGAGCAAACCATTAAACAACTATTCGATTTGGGTTTAGTGAAAACCCCGGCTGACCTTTATGACTTAAAAAAAGTTGACTTATTAAAACTAGAAAAAGTAAAAGACAAGTCAGCTCAGAATATGCTTGCCGGAATAGAACAATCGAAAACCCAGCCATTTGAAAATGTTTTATTTGCAATTGGTATCCGATATGTGGGTAAAACGGTAGCTGAAAAACTTGCCCGACACTTTAAAAACATTGATGCTTTGTCTTCCGGAACTTATGAGCAATTGCTGGAAGCACCTGAAGTGGGTGAGAAAATAGCTCAAAGTGTGGTGGAGTATTTTAAAGACCCCAACCATCAAAAAGAGATTTCGCGTTTAAGAGCTGCAGGCCTTCAATTCGAATCAACCATGCAGGTTCCCAATGTGGTTAGCCATGTATTGGAGGGCAAATCATTTGTTGTGTCAGGTGTTTTTCAGAATTATGAACGAGAACAGCTTAAAGAGGTGATTGCCTCACACGGTGGCAAAGTGTTATCATCCGTATCAGGAAAATTAGACTACTTGCTTGCTGGTGAAAATATGGGACCTGCCAAACGGGAAAAAGCTGAACAACTGGGCGTGAAAATTATTTCAGAAGAGGAGTTTAAAAAAATGATTGAGGGCTAATTCAGAATGTATTACCTGCGGTATCCTATAAATGAACATACTTTACTAGATTTCGGACATGTTTAGAATGAGCTTTCTGAAGTTGCGCACCGATGCGGCATTGAAAAAAAATAAAACCGTGCGGTCCAGCATGCCATACAAGCAAGCAGTAAATATGGGCATCATTTTTACGGTTGAAGACAAGCAAAAACATGACGATATCAAAGATTTTATCCACCGGCTCGAGCAGGAAGGCAAAAAAGTAACTGTCTTGGAATTTCTGCCCGAAAAGAAGGATAACTATGAGTTCAAATTTGATTTTTTTACAATTAAAGAACTATCGTTTTGGGGCAATATCAACTCAGATGCCGCCAATGCTTTTGCAGAAAAAGTATTTGACTACTTGTATTATATTGACCGTGAGTCGAATCCATTAATCCTGAATTTACTGGCGCGGAGCAAGGCCCATTTCCGGATAGGTCGGTTTAATGATAATGAACAACAGTATTTTGAATTGATGATCGAACAAAACAGTTCAAACCGCGATTTAATAAACAGCATGTATAATTATACAAGCAAACTAAGATAATGAAGAAGCTATTTGGAACAGGCGTAGCGCTGGTAACACCTTTTACCGAAAAAGGTGAAATTGATTTTATCGCTTTAAAGAAATTATTAAAACA
>JALOMN010000099.1 GCA_025455445.1 Cyclobacteriaceae bacterium | reverse complement strand
GGTTTGAAAGATTTGTTAGCGTCTTGCATATAAAATTGTTATCTGATGTTTCCCATTAGTTTTTTAATCTGATTGCTTAACAAAATAAGCACAACTCCAGAAATCACAGTCGTCTTTACAATAAACCAAAACAGATCAGGCATTAATTGAGGATTCGCTTCGATTAATGAATCATCCATTTCTCCTGCCATTAAACCTGCAATCAAATTACCAAAAGCGGTAGACATGAACCACATACCCATCATTTGACCTACTAACTTTTTCGGTGCCAGTTTGGTCATTGCACTTAATCCGACAGGACTTAAAAACAACTCACCCACGGTATGCAAAAAATAAGTGAGAATCAACCACAACCAGATTGGCTTAGACCCACCACCTATTGACTGTGAAGCCAATGCAACCGCGGCAAAACCTAATCCTAGAAAAATCAAACCCCATCCAAACTTGAGCGGAGTGCCTAACACCACATTGCGCTTAGCGAGTGTTATCCATAGCCAGGCAAATACAGGAGACAATGCAATTATAAAAATAGAATTCACTGACTGAAACCAGCTTGCGGGAATTTCCCAACCAAAAAACATTCTATCAGAATAGCGCTTGGCAAATAAATTCAGTGAAGAACCCGCTTGTTCAAATCCAGACCAGAACAATGCAGAGAATATAAAAAGAATACCGATTACAATTATTTTCTTCTTTTCTTCAGGTGTGAGTTTTTCAAAAACCAATACGTACAAGAAGAACAAGGTGGCGGTGATAAAAATTACTACACCCGAGATTCCCGCTACGATCAACGGATTAAAAACAATAACTTCTGTAAATGAAAGGATAAGCACGGAGATAAGGACAAGCACAAAAATTATCAGTGATATCTTAATGTTTTTATCTCTTCGCGCTTGTTTTACAGGATCCTCCAATCGATTCGGCTCGAGGCCCACATCACCCAGATGTTTCTCGGTAAGTTTATATTGTATCAACCCCAAGCCCATACCTAACCCAGCGACACCAAAACCATAATTCCATGCGATTTGCTCTCCGATATAACCTGTTATCAACGGTGCGATAAATGCCCCCAGATTTATGCCCATATAAAAAATAGAAAAACCTGCATCGCGTTTGGTCTGCTCCGTTGCCGGATAAAGTCCGCCAACAATTCCACTAATGTTTGGTTTTAAAAGGCCTACACCTAACACAACAATCACCAGCCCCAGAAAAAATGTTTGGGGTTGTGGAATCATTAAAAAAATATGACCCACTGTAATAAAACAACCACCGATAAATACTGCTTTACGCTGTCCAAAAAAATTGTCGGCCAGCCAACCACCGGGCAATGCGAGCAGGTAGACAAACATGGTATACAAACCGTAGATAGCTGCCCCATTCTTTTCATCTAATCCAAGTCCACCATTTTCAACAGTATCTACCAGAAATAAAAGAAGCAGGGCGCGCATTCCATAGTAGCTGAAGCGTTCCCACATTTCGGTAAAGAATAAAGTTGCCAACCCACGCGGATGACCAAAGAATGTTTTTTCAGCACTCATAGGCTAGATTCAAGTTTTCCGAAAGTATAGTTATTAATTCATTTTATCAAATTGAAAGTGATTAGTGACTTCTAATATAATCGATGAAACAATCGACTATTTCTTCTTCGACTTCTTTGTCAATACTTTCATGGCTTCTTTTTCCAGGTTCTCCTGCACCCGAAACTTAACAATGGCAGTTACCAGCTTTACCGGGATCGGCTTATCAAATGGAAATTGAATCGTACCCTTTGCGGTTTTAAATTCCTTAAGTTGGTCAGAGAAATGCGCTACTCCACTCGACACAGGAAAAAAACTGATGTGATTTTTAAACCCACCAAAGTAGACCAATGCACCATGAAACTTATAAGCTGGCATACCATAACTTATAGATTCCTGTGCTTTCGGAGCAGCCTTAATAATTGCTGCCCTCAATTTTTTTAACGAATCGTGAATTTGTTTTGGTTGATCTTTGATGTAGGCATCTACATCGCTATAAGCTTTCATTATTGGCATTTGTATTGAATTTAAGCAACGTAAAAAAAGGCATCTTAATTTTGTTAAGATGCCTGGCTAACTAATTATTCATTTCTATCTGTTTTATTTCCCGGAATTCCTGTTGGCATAAGCTTCCAGTTTTCCGATCTCCTGATCAATCATCCAAAGCCCAATTCCCTCCTCTCCTATCAGGCTGAACAGATCAACGGCCCGTCTTGCAAGCGTTTCTTCTTCGCGTTGTTCCATCACATACCATTGCAGAAAGTTAAACGTGGCAAAATCTTTATTCGTAAAGCAATTATCAACAAGATTATTTATGGAACGAGTGACCTCAAGTTCATGATGTAATACATCTTCGAATACTTCCTTAAGGGAATTAAACGTATGTTTTATGCCGGTAATTTCCGGTTGAAGCGCATGGCCTCCGGCATCATTCACATAATGAATTAGTTTAAGCATGTGCATACGTTCTTCTTCCGAATGTCTGTATAAAAAAGAAGCGGATGTATCGAAACCTTTAGTCTGACACCAGGATGCCATCGACAAATAGGCTGCAGAGGACTTACCCTCCATCACTATCTGTAGATTTAATAATTTTTCAGTTTCTGCACTTATTGATCTGGTTGGAGTTAGATTCTGCTGTTTCATTGTAATTATATTTTATAAAGTATGTAACGAAATTAACAAACTATCAATCACGCCACAAAGAATAATTACTTTAAAACTTAAATCAATAAGATTTTGTGATAGAAGTGAATTTTTACAAACACAATACCCAAATTAGATACGTTCCAACGCCTCAATTAAGTCATTAATAAATCTGTTTCTTTTTTGTTCACTTAATAGGTCGAGTGACAGGAATGGATTCAAATCTTCCAATTCAACCAGCAAAAGTGAACCATCCTTTATACGACATGCATCCACGCGACTAATACCACGCTGCATATTATTCCATTCAATAAACCTGGCAGCAAATAACAAATCATCCGATGTAGGTTGGTATTCTTTCAACTCCCATCGCTTATGCTTATCCGGAGCATATAAGGCATATTGAAACTTATTGTTCAGGTAATAAAATGAAACCTCATACTCAAAATCAAGAAATGGCTGAATCAGTTTGTCTGTTGACCCTAACTTGAATAACTCTTCATTTGATAGTACCTGCATACCAATTGAATCCGCTCCATTTCTTAACTTTAGAATATACCGATCGTGCGATCCGAGTTTATGAATTTCATCTGTATTATCAATTGTAGGAATAACGGGATAACCTGCTTTCGTTAAATCAAGCAGGTATTGCTTTCCTTTAATATCTGCTTTGCCATCAAATGAGTTGAACGTTTTAACATGGTGCTCATTTACTGCTTTAAGAAACGCGGTAAAATATTCCTTGTAATATATGACCGGACCTGTATTTCGGAAGACAATACTATCTGCACAGTCAATAAATGAGATTGCTTGTGTCGGATTTCCAATCAATACTGTAAAATGGTCCTTTAATTTTGATGTGATAAATAAGTCTTCTTCATAATATTTTCTACCATTCGCCTGGTAGTATAAATCAGTCAGATATAGAATTTTCTTCATGACACAAATAAGATTTTGGCTATAAAAAACCCCTCTGAAGAGGGGTTCTTTGTGTAATTAATGATCATCATCAATGCGCTCTGGTTCAAGACTCCACTTAGCGGGTGAGCGCCATAAGCTGGATAGCAAAAGTTCGCGCATAAAAATGAATTCTTTAGGAAGCTTGTCATACATGCGTTCAAAAAGTTCGGCATGTTGCAACAACTCTGCTTTCCACTCTTCGCGATCAATATCCATGATGCTTTCAAATTGTTCTGGCGTAAAATCCAATCCGCTCCAGTCAATATCATTATAGGTTGGCATCCAGCCGATTGGACTTTCTACAGCATTTGATTCACCGCGAATTTTAAGGACAATCCATTTTAATATCCGCATATTATCGCTGAAGCCGGGCCAAATAAAATTTCCATCTTTATCTTTTCTAAACCAGTTTACACCAAATATTCTGGGGGGCGCAGGAATGCTGCGACCAAATTGCAGCCAATGATTGAAATAATCACCGATGTGATAACCGCAAAAAGGCAGCATGGCAAACGGATCGCGCCTTACTTTACCCACCTCTCCAAATGCCGCTGCTGTTGTTTCAGAACCCATGGTGGCCGCCAGGTAAACGCCATACGCCCAATTAGAAGATTGATATACGAGCGGTACCGTGGTGCTTCTTCGTCCACCAAATACAAATGCACTCACAGGCACGCCATTTGGGTTTTCCCATTCGGGATCAATTGAAGGACATTGATATGCCGGAGCTGTAAATCGCGAATTAGGATGCGCTGCAGGTTTGCCCGAAGCAGGATCAAATTTTTCTCCGCGCCAGTCAATCATGTTTTGAGGAATCTCTTTGGTCATTCCCTCCCACCATACATCACCCTCTTGCGTAATGGCTACGTTCGTGAAAATGGTATTCTTTGAAATAGCTTCCATGGCATTAGGATTGGTTTTATAATTGGTGCCGGGCGCAACACCAAAATATCCTGCCTCCGGATTGATGGCATAGAGCTTACCGTCTTTACCAGGTTTAATCCAGGCAATATCATCTCCTACTGTAGTCACTTTCCATCCTTTTAAATCGGCCGGTGGAATTAACATTGCAAAGTTTGTTTTTCCGCATGCACTTGGAAATGCCGCAGCCACATAATCCTTTTTTCCATCAGGGCTTTCCACACCTAGCAAAAGCATATGTTCTGCCATCCAGTTCTCTTCATTGCCCATTACCGAGGCGATGCGCAATGCAAAACATTTTTTGCCTAACAGGGCATTGCCACCATATCCCGAACCATATGAAACAATGGAACGGTCTTCAGGAAAATGCACAATGTATTTTGTAGTTGGGTTTGTGGGCCATTTGGCGTCTTGCTGGCCTGGTTGTAACGGTGCCCCAACAGTATGCAAGCATTTTACAAACTCACCATCTTCACCCAATGCATCCATCACCCGCTTGCCTGCACGTGTCATAATGTGCATATTCACTACGACATATTCCGAATCTGTAATTTCAATTCCTATCTGTGCTATTTCAGATCCTACCGGCCCCATGCTAAAAGGTATCACATACATAGTGCGACCTTTCATGCACCCTTTCAGTAACCCTTCGAGGGTTTGCTTCATTAGTCTCGGTTCTATCCAGTTGTTGGTTGGTCCTGCATCTTCTTTGCGCTTGCTGCAGATATACGTTCTGTCTTCTACACGCGCTACATCACTGGGGTCTGAAAAGCACGCAAAACTATTCGGTCGTTTTTCAGGATTCAGTCTGATGAAAGTTCCTTTACTCACCAATGTTTCGCACAATTCATCATATTCTTCTTGTGAACCATCACACCAGCGAATGTTTTCGGGAGTGCAATGAGCTGCAACTTCTTGCACCCATGTCTTTAACGCTTCATGCTTAATCAAATAGGTTGATTGTTCTTTGGTAACAGTAATCATAGGATTAGTTTAGTCTAACAAAAATAGTCATGCCAGACGTTAAATAAAACCGTTGTTCATGAAGTATAATGATGAAATAATCAGAAATCAATACGGTATGCCAATACCGGGATAATGCCTACCTGGTATCGGATTGTATTTTCCTGCATGGTTTGATGATATTGATAGGTATCAAAATACACATTGGCTACATTTTGATAATTCGTCAGATTCTGAATATCGATGGATAACGTTCGGGTATAAGAGGGTTTATTCTTCCTCCAACTTATCCGTAAATCTGTGCGGAAATAATTAGGATATTGGGTGACAAAGCCGCTGCCCAGATTAAATATGGTAGTGCCGGCCAGACTCGAAGCAAAGGTATCAATGGCAGGTTGTCTTAACCCACCTGTATACAACACACGCACATGCACACCAAATGCCTTCTCAGGCTTAATCCATTCTTTGCCCGTAAGAAAACTACTTGTAAAATTACCATTGAAACGAGTGTCATAATATTTTCCATTTGCCAGAAATTGTGATTCATAATATGAACCAGAAATCATGAAATATAAATCACGATAAAACCGTTTCTCTATATACGCTTCCACACCATAGTTCCGGCCCTTTCCGGTGTTTTCCATTCGTTCATTTGGGTAATCATCCCATTGATTCAACATGGTATACATTTCGTTATTTATGTATACAGGCGCATCCGACAACTGATGATAATAAAGCGATGACACAACACTTAAGTCGCCTGCCAATTTCTTGCGCAACTCCAATGAAAACTGGTTGCTTTTAGTAAATGAAAGATTGTTGTT
>JALOMN010000098.1 GCA_025455445.1 Cyclobacteriaceae bacterium | reverse complement strand
GGCAGCACGCATTCCAATGAAAATTGTTTTCTGGTTAACCATTCTCCTATTTCTATCCGGCTGTGCTTTTAATGAGCCAAATAAATTCTCTGACAACAATCTAATCACTATTTATTCGCTGCAAGACAGGCGCAAAACGGATAGTCTTATTTTATTCCTGCTGGATAAGAATCCTATTTATCGCGCAGAAGCAGCCCTGGCACTGGCCAGTGTGCAGGATTCTATTGCCTCATTACAGCTAGGCACCACCTTGCTGGAAGATCCTTACCTGCAGGCTCGTATAAATGCGGCTTTTGCGCTGGGGCAAACGGGTGGCTATGCAGCTATGAATGCCGCAAGAGATATAAACACACTACTTAATTTTAATCCAAAAGATTCTATACAACAAAGCGGGTTGGCCTGGGGATTTTACTTTGCCGGTATGCGCGGTATTGCGAATGAACAAATGGCAGAGCGTGCCACACGTTTTCTTGCCCCTGAATATTCTGCTTCTACCCGATTAGGAGCAGCTCACTTTTTTAATCGTGCTCTTGATCTTAAAAAAATTCCTGCCGAAGAACTCATTCGTGTGGCTGGTTCTGACGCTGACGCACAGGTAAGAATGGCCGCTACTGCCGCCTTGCGTAAATTGGATTTCACTATTTGTTTGCCTGTTTTAAAGAAAATCTTATCAGAAGAACATGATTATCGAGTGCGCGTGAATGCCGCACGCATTGTTGCAGCAAAAGCAACCCCTGATGAAGATGCCCTGATTTTACTCGCACTTAAAGATGAGAATGAACAAGTTGCTATCGCAACGGCTGAGGCATTAAAGAATGATTTCGCAAAAACAGATGAAGCACTTCATGTTGCCAGGTCGGCAAAAAATTTCCGCCTGCAAACCACCCTTTATCAAAAACTCCTGATACAAAATCCTGCATTATCTGATGAGATTAAAAAGGAATATCAACAATCCACCAATGTATATCACCGTGCTGGTTTGTTGTCAGCACTTTCTGACGATGAAAACTCCAGAGCTTTTCTTTTTGATCAATTGATACAATCGACTGAACCGGTAATTAAAACAACTGCAGCCACTGCTATCACCACTATCAATCGAACAAAAAAAAATAGCATAGAATTATATCGCACTGAGTTTGCCACAATGTATAAAGAAGCTCTCCTCAATGGCGATGCCGGAGTTATAGGCATTGTAGCCTCAATTCTTGCCGACACTTCTTTTAATTATAAATCAGTGATTAAGGATTTCTCTTTTCTGTATACCGTAAAAAAGAAGTTGACCTTGCCAAGAGATTATGAAGCAATTCAGCCCCTGGAAGAAGCGATTGCCTATTTTGAGGGAAAGGAAAAACCTGCTGCACCAAAAAACGAATATAACCACCCAATTGATTGGCAATTGGTAAAAGCCATACACAAAAATCAGAAGGTAAAAGTTACCACCACCCAAGGTGATTTTTCACTTGAATTGTTTGTAGAAGATGCTCCCGGCACAGTGGCAAACTTTGTTTCCTTGCTTAATCAAAAATATTTTGACGAAAAGTATGTTCATCGCATGGTGCCTAACTTTGTAATTCAAACCGGTTGCAACCGCGGGGATGGTTATGGAAGTGAGCCATACTCCATTCGTTCGGAGTTTTCATTGAATCGTTATAACGATGGAAGTGTAGGCATGGCATCGGCAGGCAAAGACACTGAGGGAACACAATGGTTTGTTACCCACTCACCCACACCGCATCTCGATGGGCGTTATACGCTTTTTGCAAATGTGACCGAGGGCATGGAAGTTGTGCATAAAATTCAAGTGGGAGACAAAATTCTTAACGTTCGTCTGCAGGATAATTGATTACTTTGTCATACAATGAATGAAACTTTTTATCAAAACTATACGGTTGGCATTTTAGGGGGTGGACAATTAGGTCGCATGCTCATTCAGTCTGGCATTGATTTGAACATAAATTTTTCTGTTCTAGACCCTGATAGCCACGCGCCTTGCAATCAAATGGCACCATTTACATGCGGTAAACTTACCGATTACAATACGGTGTGGAACTTTGGTAAACTTTGCGATCTGATTACTATCGAAATTGAGAATGTAAACACCAAGGCACTTTCTGATTTAGTAAAAATTGGTAAAAAGGTATTTCCTCAACCTGAAATTATTGAACTCATTCAAGACAAGCGAAAGCAAAAGCAGTTTTATCAAGAGCACAAAATTCCTACTGCCGAATTTATTTTAACTGAAAGCAAAGCAGAGGTGTTACAACAAGAACACTTTTTACCCGCAGTAAATAAATTAGGTAAAGAAGGTTATGATGGCCGTGGTGTGCAGATACTTCGTTCGAAAGACGATCTAAACAAAGCCTTTGATGCCCCCGGACTTTTAGAAAAACTTATCGACTTTAAGACTGAAATATCTGTTATTGTTGCAAGAAATGAGAAAGGTGAAGTCGCTGCTTATCCTGCGGTAGAAATGGTTTTCCATCCTGAGGCCAATCTGGTTGAATATCTTTTTGCCCCTGCACATATCAGTGACTCCGTTGCTTTAAAAGCAAAACAAATTGCCGAACAAATCATCGATTCTCTTGACATGGTAGGACTTCTGGCTGTTGAAATGTTTGTTACACAGCAGGATGATGTATTAGTGAATGAAATAGCTCCTCGGCCTCATAACAGCGGACATCAAACAATTGAGGCAAATATTACTTCGCAATATGAGCAACATCTGCGCGCCATATTGGGCTTGCCTTTAGGCGATACTTCCGCGATTACCCCTAGTGCAATGGTGAATCTGTTAGGCGAAGATGGGTATAGTGGAATAGCCCGCTATGAAGGACTGGAAGAGGTGCTTGCACTTAAAGGGGTACATGTGCACCTCTACGGAAAAAAGCTTACGAAACCATTTCGCAAAATGGGGCATGTTACCATTGTTGATACCGATCTGGAAAGTCTAAAAAAGAAGGCGACCTTTGTTAAACAAACATTGAAAGTAAAAGCATGAGCAAACCCGTTATTGGAATCATCATGGGCAGTCAATCAGATTTAAAAATCATGAAAGAGGCTGCAGTATTTCTTGAAGAAATGAATATCCCTTTTGAAGTTACGGTGGTTTCGGCACATCGCACGCCTCAGCGGATGGTAGAATATGCAACCAGCGCACGAAAACGTGGGCTTAAGGTAATTGTTGCCGGTGCCGGAGGTGCCGCTCATTTGCCAGGCATGGTTGCTTCACTTACTTCATTACCCGTTATTGGAGTGCCCATAAAATCATCCAATAGCATTGACGGGTGGGATTCTGTTTTATCTATTTTACAAATGCCTTCCGGAGTTCCCGTAGCAACCGTTGCACTGAATGGTGCGCGGAATGCCGGTATCCTTGCCGCACAAGTGCTGGGAAGCGAAAATAAAGCGATTGCGAAAAAACTGGATGCCTTTAAAGTAACCCTCCGCAAAAAGGTTGAAGCCTCTTATAAGTCAATTGAACGGAAAGGGTGGAAAGCCATAGAATAAAAAATTGGTTGGTTGGGAAAAACCTGTATTTTCATTTTGCCAAAATCATAGCGCATGAATCCTGGTGAAAAAGGGTGGTTAAAAGAGTATTTAGAATTCCGTAAGGAGTTGTTGAAGGATATTCATGAAGGAACTAAAAAATCAAATCATCCTGAGCAGTCGCTCTATCGTGTAATCCAACCCACAGGGTTAATGTATGGTCAGCCCGTAGGTGATATTCATCATCCCAGCGTACAACAGTGGGACGAAAAAGCCAGAATGAAAATCCTGTTGGCAGAAAGTCTGATCAGTAGTTCATTACTTTTTCATGATAAGGAAATCAAAAACCCTGACGAGCTTGGTAACATCATTTATAAGACGATTGAAAACATAGGCAACTTTTACAATAATATTTTTCCTGAACTTGCCACACCTTCAAAAACATTATTTGGCAGAAAGAAAACTCCTCTTGAATTAGCTGAAAAGATTCTTGACAAGAGAATTGAACATTCCAGTGATGTGAAAATGAATTTCTGGACAAGTTTCTTTCACAATAGTCTGTTATTTCTTGATGTATACATATTTGGTCAATGGATACACACAAATGCAGACCGCATAGTGTCCGATTTTTTTAAGTTCGAAAGAGAAGAGTTACGCTTTTCAGTGGTAAAAGTAATTGCCTGTGCCTCTCACGCCAATACCAATGTGGAGTATGAAGAAAGAAGGTTGATGGATTACTTTCTGCAGGGAGCTGATCTAAACAATGAAAAGAAAAAAGAAGCAAGGAAACTTTTTGAAGAAGGTATTTCTCTGGATGACTTAAACCTGCCAACCAATAATTCATGGATATTAAAAAAATACTTTTTAGAAATAGCCATTCTTACGATTTGGGCTGATAAGCGTGTGGAGCAGTCTGAATTGGATTTTCTTAAAAAGATGAATATGCATCTGGGCTTTAATGATGAAGACCTGGAGAACAGCCTGATGGCCATTGAAGGCTTTGTGCTCGAGCACTGGGAACAACTTAATTCATTGCAGAACAAACAGGATTATAGCCAGGTAAGTGAAAGCTTTATAAGACGCCTGAGGCGCGTTACCAATTCCTATAAAGGCAGGTTACAACGTGAAGTGCAGGAAAGCGAAGAATTAATGGCGCTGATCAATAAAGCAAAGTCTCAGGAGCTGACTGAGGATGAAAAAAATCACATGCAGCATCTATTAATTGTCGTATTGAAAACGATGCCCACCTTTGTAATTATCTCGCTTCCTCAGCGATTTCTTACCTTGCCTATGCTTATGAAAATTCTCCCTCAGGATTTCTTCACAGAGATGCCTTAGCGCGCATCTTGTTACTTCAATTCATCTGACTCTTTCGCCTTTCTTGGAATGATAATCGAAAACACAATTGAAAGCGTTAGAGTTACGAGAATGATTACGAATGATAATGTCGGTGGAATGTCAGTCAACACATCCGGCAGGAAATCATACCCTTTACCCATTTCCAAAAGCATTTTGGCGCCAATAAAGAATAAGATTACAGAAAGCCCCTTCTGCAAAAGATAAAACTTGTCGATGATGCCTGACAAAAGGAAAAACATGGCGCGTAATCCCATCACCGCAAAAATGTTGGAAGTATAAATTATAAACTCATTGGTTGTGATTGCAAACGCAGCAGGTATTGAATCCACTGCAAAAATCAAGTCGGTAGTTTCAATTAAAATAATTACCAGAAATAGTGGTGTAAACATTAATTTTCCATCCACCCTTACAAGGAATTTTCCACCCATTTCATCTTTGGTGATGGGCAGGTACTTGCGACAGAATTTTAATATCGGGTTTTTCTCGGGATCAATTTTCTGATCATCATCTTCGAAATAGATTTTAATTCCGGAGTAGATTAAGAACACTCCAAAAATGTATAAAATCCAATGAAACTTGTGGATTAAAATAGCGCCAACGAAAATAAAAATACCCCTGAAAAAGACTGCTCCTAAAATTCCCCAAAACAGGACTTTATGAAAATACTCCTCTTTTACTTTAAAGAATTTCAAGATGAGCAGTATGACGAAAATATTATCAACGGATAATGCATATTCAGTAAGGTAGGCCGAGAAATATTCAAATGCTCCGTCAGCTCCACCACTGTCCTTGTCAAATGCATAGATGAGGTAGCCGAAAATCGTGCTTATAACAACCCAAAAGATAGATTGATAGAGAGCCGATTTGGTAGAAATGCGGTGTGCGCTTTTATTAAAAACCCCTAAATCAAGAAGCAGGAAAACGAGGATTACTGTGCCAAAAACACCATAAAGGAAAGACTCATCTTTCACATCAATGCCCAGAATCGTGAAGAGCATCATCCCTTTTATCGGGAGCATTGAAAAGGCTAGTGTACCCAAGTATTTAAATTGATATAAGCGCCAAAGCTACAAATAAATTCGAATTGTAAGCGCAGGTGTCTAGGAATTGTGACTTTCAAAAATTAACTATTTGCATTTATTACATTTCCCCTGGATAAGCAAATTCACTTCGCGGGGTTTAAAACCTGGTGGTAAAGAAATGGCTGGTATGGTTGCATCATCCAAACAGGAGGTTTGCCCACACGAATCACATTTAAAATGAACATGTTCGTGATGGTGGTCATGACTCGTGCATAGCTCTTTGCAAAGTGCATATTTTAAACCGCCCTCATCATCCAATACTTTGTGTATCACACCCTTGTCAAGAAAGGTTTTAAGTGTGCGATACACCGTAACCCTGTCGTATGCCGCAGCCACTTCCTTTTCAATATCAGAGTACGATAACGCAAAAGGTCTTTTGATAAAAAGTTTTAAGATGTCTGAACGACTGGTGGTGGTTCTTAATTCAAAATCCTTTAGTATCTGACTTTCCTGCCTTTGCATATCAGTGCAACTCTAGTTGTAGCTTTAGCAAGTTACTATAAATACCGTTATCCAGGATAGCAAGTTCCTGATGCGTGCCTGACTCTACAATTGCACCCTCTTTAATCACCAATATGCGATCTACTTTTCGTATGGTGCTGAGGCGATGAGCAATTACTACGGTGGTTCTGTTTTCCATCAGCTTATCGAGAGCGTCTTGAACCAGCTTTTCGGATTTGGCATCCAATGAACTCGTTGCTTCATCGAGTACAAGTATTGTTGGGTTTTTCAGAATTGCCCTGGCAATAGCCACACG
>JALOMN010000097.1 GCA_025455445.1 Cyclobacteriaceae bacterium | reverse complement strand
TATGGCTGCCACCAAGGGAGTAAGATGGCCACTAACCGCAAATGAAAGAGCAATCACATTGTAAAAAAATGATATTCCAAATCCGGTTTTAAGAATCAGAGTTGCTGACTTGGCCAAAGAAATAAATTTGTTGAGTTCACTTAATTTGCCTCCCTCCAGGATTCCATCACACGAAGGTGTAAATACACCGGTATCATCAGTAATGGCAATACCCACATCACTTTGTTTCAATGCACCGCTGTCATTAAGTCCATCTCCCAGCATCATCACTTTTTTATTGTCATGCTGAAGTTTGCTGATAAAATCAAGCTTATCATGTGGACTCTGATTGAAATGCAACCCTGCCGATGCGGGGAATATACTCTTCATTTTTTCTTTGTCGGCATCAGAATCACCTGAGAGTAAGGCAACTTCTTTTTGATTTAATGATTGCATCAATTGTTCAATACCCTCGCGCAGACTTGTCTCCACCTTGAAATAACCACGCACCTGGTCATTAATTGAAACAAAAACCTTAGAAGCTAAGTCGGTGAGTGTACCTTCAAACTGCACATATTCTGCCGACCCTACCTTCACCCATTGACCCTCTAATTTACCTTCAATACCGCGACCTGGTTTTTCAAAAAAATCAATCACGGGTGTGGATGAATTTAGTTGAATGGACTTTGTAATCAGATTGCTGAGTGGATGAGAAGAAGAGGACGTGAGTGATTTTACATATCCAAATTCATGATCATCCAATGCACCAATAAATTCTATGCGCGATGCACCTTTTGTAACCGTACCTGTTTTGTCAAACACCACAGCATCAATTTTTGCAAGTCGCTCAATTACATCTGCATTCTTAAGATAAAAACCATGACGCCCAAATACGCGTAGCATATTTCCATACGTGAATGGCGCTGCCAATGCAAGTGCGCAGGGGCATGCTACCATAAGCACCGCGGTGAGTACCAACCACATTTGCGATTGATCGTGCATATACCAAAAAATGCCGGTGGCTAATGCTATGACTAACACCACCCATGTAAACCTGCGGGCCGCAGCATCAATTATTTTTTTGTATTTGCTTTCTTCAGGCTTTTGAAAAACTTCTTTATTCCACAAACTGGTCAGGTGGCTTTGAGAAGTTTTTTTCTCCACCACCATGGTAACCGGCTTGCCAATTAATCTTCCGCCTGCATATACCAGTCCGCCCGCCTTTACTGAAACAGGTTTAGATTCTCCGGTTACAAAACTATAATCAAAATAAGCTTCCTCATCCAGCAGCAAACTATCGGCAGGTACTACCTCCCAATTGCGTATCCGAATCGTATCACCTTGTTCGAGTTCATATATAACTACTGGTTTCCAATCTTCAAGTTCCTTTTTTTGAACTGCAAGCGGAAAGTAAGAACGAAAGTCACGATCGAATGCAAGACTTTCATATGTTTTACTTTGAAACCACCTTCCTATCAATAAAAAGAAAACCAAACCAGCGAGCGAATCGAGATAACCTGCACCGGTGTTGCTTAAAATATCATAGGTACTTCGCAGGAAAAGTGCGGCAAGCCCCACCGCGATAGGCACATCGATATTGATTTGCCTTTGTTTAAAACTTTGAAAAGCATTTTTAAAATAATCCCAGCCACTATAAAAAGTGGCAGGTATGGCTAATGCAATATTGAGATAAGAAAAAAGTGTTTTGAGTTCAGTTTCGGTGCCTTCAAGCCCGAGGTATTCCGGAAAACTAAGCAACATGATATTACCAAAGGCAAATCCTGCCACGGCAAGTTTCATGATAAGTGCTTTAGAAGATGCTACATCTTCCTTCTTTGCTTCACTCAGATTGATTTGGGGTGCATAACCCAGTGACGCTATTAAACGGGCCACCGCGCCTAACGAAGTAGTAGCCGGATTGAAATCAATTGTTGCGCGCTTTCGTGCGAAGTTTACTTCTGACTTCAGTACACCCGGATTGAGCTTATGAAGATTCTCGAGCAACCAGATACAGGAAATACAATGAATGGCAGGTATAAAAAATTCTACCCTGGCAAAAGTATCAGAATCGAACGTGAGTAACTTTTTGCGAATAGTTGCCTCATCAAGATACGCGTAAGTTTCTTCACTTACGTAACGCAGGTTCACACCTGGATTTTGTTGGTATGAATAATAATCGC
Organism: Cyclobacteriaceae bacterium; assembly: GCA_025455445.1. Taxonomy (GTDB): domain Bacteria; phylum Bacteroidota; class Bacteroidia; order Cytophagales; family Cyclobacteriaceae; genus ELB16-189. The sequence goes on along the minus strand of JALOMN010000097.1, from coordinate 4,215 downwards.
AAAGATTATTTTCATTCAGAATTTCATATACCGTGCGACACCCCTGGCAACAGAAAAGCTTGTCATCAATCTTGTTGTGTGTTTCTTCACACGCCTGGCCGCAATGATAACAAGCTACCTGTTCCTTCTCAAGAACCTCCATGTAGTATCAATGATTTGAATAAAATAATGACATATGGTGATCTGCCATTTTCTGAGCTATTACACCATCCTTAAGCAAGTTAACAGCTGCGCGGCCCATAACCAAAAGCGGTTTGTTAAGATTTGATGCAAAACTAACCAGTTGGTCGGCCAAATCATTACTGCTAAAGGGCACAATGCCCACATCTTTAAATGCTTTCTGCAGATAGCTTACAAGATATTTTTCAAGATGAATTTCAGGTGCATTGTCCGGGCTAACCGTGATGATGGTCACCTTTTTATTGCTTGAAACTTTTCCAAAGATCGATAAGAATGATTTAAGCGCAGCCAATCCGGATTGATCGTAATCGAATAAAACCAGAATCTCTTCATAGGGCTGCAACAGATCTTCAGATAATAAGATCGGGCATCCTATTTCTTCAAAAAAGTGATCGGGAAATGTTTTTATAAGCTGGCTGATGTTATCATGTGTAACCGGGCTGATAATGGCCAAATCAGCAAACTTACTTTGATTCAATAAGCTGTTGCTGTTTGCTTGCGCAGATATAAAATTAATATCTATGTCTAATGACTTTGCTTCTTCCTGCAAGGAATTTTGCATCGCCATTTTTTCGTGTTCGTTAGATGCTATTAATTTTCCTTTCGGGATCCTTACAAAGTCTTTTAAGAAAAATGCAGAAAAACTTTTATCTACATGTGATAATAAATTCGCATAATCCGACAAATGACAACATGTGGATTGCAAATCGACTGGGAATAGAATGTTTTTTTTCACGGCTGAATAAGTTTAGCTGATTTTATATGTCCAAATAATACAATCAATATGGTTGACAGCGTCTTCGGCAATGCTGCCACTCATCAGGTGGTTGAGCCCCCTGCGACCATGCGTAGCCATGGCCACCATATCTGCTTTGGTCTCCATTACAAAATTTTTTAAACCTTCCTCTTCACTATAATCATTCCATACGTTCAATGTGTAGTCTTTAAACATAAATCTTTTAGCATAGGCCTTCATTTGTGTTCTGATTTCCAGATCACGCTTAAATGAGGAAGGTGTATTTACAAAAAGAATATGGAGCGTAGCTTTGAAGAAGTTCTGCAACTCTTTCACATGTGCGGTAATGTCTTCCTGATCCATCTCCAACGTGGTAGGAAAAACTATATTCTTAAGAGAAGATAGTTTAGCATATTTTTTAACAGACATCACCGGAACTCCCGCGGTGCGCACAATTTTCTCGGTATTAGAACCAATAAAAAATTCCTTTACTCCACTTGCACCGCTGGTACCCATCACCACCATATCAATGGCATGATCCTTCACGAAGTCACGAATGGTAGGTGTAGTTCCGCCAAACTCAATAAATGAAGAAACCTGGGGTCCATCTTTTGCCCACTTATCAATCATTTTTTTAAAGTTCTTTTCGGCATGTGCTTTCATGTCTTTGATGAAAGCTTCCTCAAAAGACAACGTGGGCATTAATACACTTTCGTGCATGACCGGCAATTCGATAACATTCAGCAACACTACTTCACCCTCGCTCTTACCAGCAATGTCAATGGCGGTTTTAAATGCCTGAATTGCAGGATCAGAAAAATCGCATGGTACTAATATCTTTTTCATAAGACCTGTTTTTAATAGTTACCAGAAATAACTTGTGGTGAAAAACCTCACTTATATTTTGAGGTTTTTCCAGTAATTATTACCGGCTGTAGTGGTTTTATTTTCTGATCAAATGTATGATCAAGTGAAGGGTACCCATAATGATAGGTATCAACGGAAAAGATGACTTTTGTCAGTAAGAGAGGCCACAATTCTCCGAAAAACAGAGTCCGGAAAACATAAATAATGTGTGAAAACTATTTTTTAGGCAACGATGAGGTCAGCTTGTTTGGCGAGTTTTCGGGCATCTAAAATTCTGATTTTTTTGCCTTCAAACGTTATCAGTCCATCAGTCTTAAACTCTGATAATAAACGAATTACGGTTTCGGTGGCGGTACCCACTATGCTGGCAAGGTCTTCGCGCGAAAGCGCTAAATCTATGAGGAAGCTACCTTCTCCTTCCATACCATACGTTTCTTTCAGCATTATCAGGTTTGCAGCAAGGCGTTCACGCACAGATTTATGAGCAAGCTCGGCCAACTTTTCTTCCATGATGCCCATTTCATGACAAACCGCCTGCACCACACGCTTCATAAAAAGTGGATTCTTTTGAAGCACTTCAAAGAAACTTTCTTTAGGGATAAAACAAATTTTTGCGTCTTCCAATACGGTGGCTGTAGCCTGGTAAAATTCTTCGCTTAATAATGCACGGTATCCTAAAAAGTCGCCAGGTTTGGCTATGTAAATGATAAATTCTTTGCCCTGCACATTGTTCTTATAAACTTTCACTTTTCCACCATTCATGCAATACAAACCGGTAGGGCGTGTGCCTTCATAAAAAATATTCTGTCCCTTCTTGTACTGCACACAGGTTTTATGATTGTTGATTCTGCTTATATCCTCCGGGCCCAAACCATTGAAAAGTGAATCTTTCAAATGTTCACAAAGCGTGCATGCAATATTAAACTCTACTTTAGCCATACGTGCTCACATTAATTAAAAAATATAGATGCTTGAAATTAGGTAATAATAAGTCCAATACCGAATAAAAGAACGAAAATTAAGGTAGAAATGGCCATTTGCCGTAAAAAGGGATCCAACTCTGCAGATGGCTTATTTTGCACTGCCAGACCATTTCTTAAAAATAAGGGCACAGAAAGCAAAAACAAAAACTGCCAGGGCGATTTATACACGATTAGTGTATATGACATTGCACTGAGCAGCCCTCCAATTAATAGTATCCAATGATATCGTGCGGCATTCTTTTTACCGATGCGAACGGGTATTGAAAACTTGCCGGCAAGCCGATCCGATTCGATGTCGCGGATATTATTCAAATTCAATACTGCGATTGAAAATAAACCACACGACATGGCCGGCAAAATATGTAACCAGCTTACATGTTGAGTGAACAAATAATACGAACCCAACACACCGACCAACCCGAAGAATATCAGCACCGAAAAATCTCCGAGACCGAGGTAACCATAAGGCTTCTTCCCTACCGTGTACCCCACTGCAGCCAGGATACTGAGTATTCCTAATCCAAAAAAGAATAAAATGCCTTGCCAGTTATTACCAAAAGCCAGAAAGAGTAACAATATGCCACTCACAAGACTTAATAAAGAGAATAGTATAACTGCCCCCAACATACTCTTACTTGATATCGCGCCAGTCTGCACTGCCCTGGCAGGGCCGATTCGGGCATCGCTGTCAGCACCATGAATGGAGTCGCCATAATCATTAGCCAGATTAGAGAGCAATTGCAAAAAAATGGTGGTAATACAGCAAAGAAAAAACAAGCTCCAATCAAACTTATCATCGGCAGCTGCCAGAAATCCGCCCATGCCAATACATGAAAGTGACAATGGTAGTGTGCGAAATCTAAGGGCGTGTATCCAGACTTTTATATTCATTAATTAGCAAACAAAATTAAATTGATTGAGTTATACAAAATCCGCTAAAGAATTTCGCGGATAGTGTGTGATTGGTTATTGAATAAAAAGCTATCACCCTTGTGCAACCCTATGATTGCTTTACCAATAGGTGTATCAGGTGCCACCACAAAAAAAGTCTGAGATTCTACTTCTACCTTACCGGCACTTATGGCAATAAAAAAATGCGCAATGTCTGTAAGCACCACACTGCCAAGAGATGCATTTTCCTGAATTATGGCAGGATTTATTTTTTGCAACAAGGATTTTAATTTATTGGCTTCGGCTAGTTGTTGCAGTGCCTTTTCATTTTCTAACTGTGCCATGGCACGACCTGTTTCATATTTATCTCCCGCACTGCTTTTTCCTTCCATATTAGCTGCATCCTGCGCAGATTCAGATGCTAACCTTGCATTTTCAATTCGCCTATTTACAAACTCCGTACAGTATTGAAATAAGAATTGCTTGAGCGCAGAATTTTCCATCAGATGCCAAGTACCTCTTTTAATTTCGCATAGCCGGTTTTGCTTACCGGAATTT
>JALOMN010000096.1 GCA_025455445.1 Cyclobacteriaceae bacterium | reverse complement strand
GGAAGTTTCTTCTAGCTACACAATTTCAACAAGCACTCAAATCAGAATACTAAATGCTGATGCGATAATTGGCGACACATATTTATCACAAACTACCACCTTGCCGCTATCAGTATCTGCAGGCGGATTAACAGTAAAAGCCAGTACTCCAATTACCTTAAACTATCAAGGCATGTGGACTAGTCAACCAGATCTTACTTTTACAGGGCGTGAAGGTGCTGCCTCGTTTACTTTAAATGGAAAAGGTTATGTTGTGTCGGGTTATGGACAAGGCGGGTTGCTGAAGGATGTTTGGCAATTTGATCCACTCAATAATACTTGGTCTAAGAAGGCTGATTTTCCTGGTGCTGGAAGGAGAAATTCAACTGTGTTGATTTTGAATAACAAAGCATACGTGGGGTTAGGTGATAATGCCAATTCGGGTTATTATAAAGACTGGTATGAGTACACTCCAGGTTCTGATAGCTGGACCAAAAAAGCTGATTTTCCAGGTAATAATTCCTTTGGTTCTTTTGAAATCAATAACCTGGGTTATGTAGTTGGTGACTATGATGTGTTTACGGTTCAGACTGATTTTTGGGAATATAATCCCTCCGCAAACCAATGGACCGCAAAGAAAAAATTACCAGGAATTGTAAGCAGGTTCATGTATTCGGTAAATGGACAAGGGCATGTCTACTCCGATGTTAATTTTAATTACAAGCATTATGCCTATAATCCGTTGACGAACGAGTGGCAGATTTTTGATGAAATTATTCCGCCTTATGTAAATAGTTCAAATAGTTATATAAGAATTGATAATTCAATCTATGTGCTTCAATACAATTCAAGTGAGACTGAATTATTTGAATTTAATCCGTTAGCTGTTACCTGGGTTAGGTTGCCTTATCGAAGTGGAAAAAGATTTCTTCCCATATTTTTTAATGTTGGAAATATGATTTACCTCGGCTCTGGCCGCTTTTCAGAACCGAATGTCAATTATTATCTGAATGACTATTGGAAAGTAGATTTGTCAAAAACAAATCCTTAATAACAACCAATGAAATCCTTATTAGGGTTTATAGCTTAAGCCAAATCTCTTCAGGATCGCCAATCGCCATAAAGGTGGTGCGTGTGGGTAGTTCCAGATAAGGATACGTTACTTTTGAAAGAAATAGCCCTTGAGGATAAGCGACATCTAAAATTTTGGGAGTTTCCTTTGTGATTAAATAACTTTCAAATTCATCTACCGACAATTCGCCCGTGCCAATGAGTAATAATTTACCCACAATCAATCGCACCATGCGACCTAAAAACCGATCGGCAGTGATTTGAAATCGAACCCTGTCTCCTTTTGAATCTGCAAATAGCAGAGCGGATGAAACTTTGCACCGCGTGTGCAGATAGGTGTTGGGCGACTTGCAAAAAGCTCTGTAGTCGTCATACTGTGAGAGTAGTGCCACCGCTTTTTTCATTTCATCCAGTTTAAGATTTTTCTCCGGATACCACGAACTCATGCTGTTCAGAAAAGGATCTTTATACGTGTGGATAAAATAATCATAACGTCTTGAAGTTGCATCAAACCGCGCATGTTGATTGTCTTTTACTGGAATGATTTCAAATACAGCAATATCGTCTGGCAACATTTTATTCACCCGAAAAATAAGATCATAATCCCAGACGTCTTTCACATCCAGGTGAAAGAAAAACTGGCTGGCATGTACTTGCGCATCGGTGCGGCCGCAGCCCATGATGGAAACAGGTTCTTTCAGAATATTACTCAATACAGATTCCACCACCTGCTGCACACTGCCTGCATTGGCCTGGCGTTGCCATCCGCGGTAATGGTGGCCATGAAATCCGGCATGAAAAAAGAATCTCAATGAGTTGCTTTGTTAGTGTGTTGAAATGATGAAATCAAAGAAAATCATAATAATCGCCAATTACGACTGTATCAGTCCACAAAAGTAATACTATTTGTTGCGCTGCATATTATTCGCGATTTTCGTTACATACTAAAATAGGATGCTATGAAGAAGTCAGCTATGTTTTTGATGCTATTACTCTTTTCAGCGGCCGTGCTGGCACAGTCCGGCAAGGTGAGGGATAATCTGAGTATGCCCAGCAAAATTTTGAATAGTGATCGCAAGTATGCAGTTTACCTGCCTCCGGATTATGAAACTTCGCAGCGAAGCTATCCAGTGTTGTATTTACTTCATGGAGCCGGTGACGATCAAACCGGCTGGGTGCAGTTTGGTGAAGTGCTTCATATAGCAGATAAAGCAATAAAGGAAGGGACGGCCACACCGATGATTATCATTATGCCCGATGCCAAAACCGGGCAGATGGGTTACTTCAATAGCATCAAAGGTGATTGGCGATACGAAGATTTCTTTTTTCAGGAGTTTATGCCTTACGTAGAAAAGCAATATCGCATTAAATCAGAAAAGCGTTTTCGTGCGGTGGCGGGCCTTTCGATGGGCGGAGGAGGTTCATTCATGTATGCCTTGCATCATCCTGAACTCTTCTCTTCTGCATGTCCGCTAAGCGCCTATGTAGGACCACTCACGCAGGATGACGTAAAAACTTTTCTTACACGCACCAACCAAACTGCAACGGATGCAGAGATTGAAACTTATTTTAAGCGACACAATGCGATTAACCTGATTAACGATGTGAAAGACGATCAGAAACGAGCGGTGCGCTGGTATATCGATTGTGGTGACGATGATTTTTTATTTGAAGGTAATTCACTCGCACACATTGCCATGAAGAAAAAGGAAATACCACACGAATTCAGAATACGCGATGGTGGCCATACCTGGACATATTGGCGCACAGCGCTTCCGGATGTATTGCGGTTCGTTTCGGAGGCATTTCATCAGTATTAGCCAGGTGTTCTGCACGTTACTTTTACGTTAATTTATTCAGATTAAAAGTTGATTGAATCGCTGAGTACACCGCCTGTGTAATCGATTCAATGATTAACTTTACGCGGATTTGTGAGTGATATTAACTGTCAGGCGTGTTGAAAATTCTAACTATCTTCTGTGTAGTAGTAATTATTCTTGCGGGGTTTTGCAATAACTCTTACGGACAATTAGATCCAGATAAAAAGGCACTGGGCAGATTGCAAGCAGGAAAATTTGAAAGCGCATCGCGTATTTTAAGAAAGTCGATGCAAAAAGATCCTGCCAATCCGAAAACTACCTACGTAATTGCTCGTTGGTTTTTCTATCCATCCAATCCATCCTTCCAGATTGATTCAGCTTATTATTATACCAAAAAAACAAGTTCACTCTATCATGCATTGGAACTCCGTGACAAAGAGCGAATCAATAAGTTTCCAATCGATAGTGTGATTATTGCGCAGCTTCGCCAGCAAATTGATAGTGCCGCGTTTGCCCGTGCTAAAAAACTAAACACTGAACTTGCGTATCAGTACTTTATTGATAACTATGACTCTGCCGCACAAATTGCAAATGCAATTGAATTGCGCGATGAGGTAAGCTTTTTAGAGGCATTGAAGATAAACACCTATCAGGCTTACAATGATTATCTCTCGCGTTATCCGGATTCACATCAGGCCAAGGAGGCTGCCGAGCGATATGAGAAATTACTTTTTGAAGCAAACACAAAGAACAAGAGCGTTTCGGAATATAAAAATTTTATAAGGAATTTTCCTGCCAGTCCGTATGTACACTTCGCACAGAAAGAAGTATTTGAACTATCAACTGCAAAAGGTGATCCGTCCTCATTTCATACTTATCTGAACGAAAATCCTGAAAGTCCATTTCGTTCATTTATTTATGATTTACTTTTTCACATCTATAAAGAGAATGAAGAAACTATACCTGACCTGATTTTAAATGATTCATTAAGAAATGTAATGGTGTTGGATTCCCGTTATTGGGTGCCCACTTTAAAGAATGGTGTGTTCGGATTCATAGATCAAACCGGTGCAGAAGTGTTGTCTCCTCAGTTTGAAGAAATTGACGAAGATTATAAATGTGGGCCGGTGCATGAAGATATTCTTGCGCTGCCGGATGGTTATTTTAGCCGCACCGGAAAAAAGATTGCTCCTGATTCAGTGAAATTAAAGGGTGTTGGTTGGGGTTTCATGGAAATAAAAACTGGTTCCTGCAGTCAGCTTATTCATAAATCGGGTAAACTGATAATCAGCGATTGCTATGAAAGTTATAAAGTGATTGATGGTCATTTTGTGGTTGCGCTGCGCAAGGGTTTTTATACCATCTATACCCTTTCAGGACGAATGTTACCGATTGCTAATATTTCTGATGTGGTGGGTATTGAAAATGTAGTGGTGATTACGCGCAATGGAAAAAAGATACTGAATACGATTGATCAGATTGCTGCGCTTGCTGCCGGTGGCAAATTCATGGATGAGCTTGTGTTTGATGATGTGATTGCAGTTGATAAGGGACTTTTACTCGTAAAGTTAAGTGGCCTTGAAGGTTTGATATCTGACAAACTACAATTTGTTGTGCCGTTGGATAAACACCAATTAAATAAAACTCCTTTTGGGCTTATTGAACAGCGACCTGATGGCACACGTGTGCACGGATTAACCGAGGATGTAAAAAACACCACTTGGGGTAGTGTTCGTTATTACAAAGAATGGTTGGTGCTCACCGGGGAGGGTCGCGAACAATTGTATTATATCCCTTCCAGAAAAATGATGGAGACTGCGGTAGACTCAATATGGTTTGACCGCGGTCTGGTTTTTGTACAATCTAGTAAGTTGAGAAAAGTTTATTTATCCAGTTCGCGGGCAATTGACCTTGCTATTGATTCGAAGATCAACTTCATCACTTCGCGTGATTCTGTGCAGTTCTTCTTTACAGATAATAAAAAGAAGCATTCGGTATTCTCACTTAATAAAGGTGAACAATTATTCACAACTGATTTTGAAATCATTGAATCCATCGGAAGTGATTTCTTTATCGTAGCGAAAGGTTCTAAGAAAGGTGTGTTATCGAGGCAAGGCAAACCGGTGGTGCCGGTAGAGATGGATGCAATAATCGTAGGAGTAAACGCAACTTTATCATTATTGAAAAATCAAAAATTTGGACTTTATGATTTAAAAACCCGCATATATGTGAAGCCAGAATATGAACGGAATGTGATCACACTGAACAATCAACATTTGGCGGTCTATAAAGATGGCTTTTATGGGGTAGTCACCAATAATGTAAAACCGATTACCAAATTTGAGTTTAAAGAAGTGCTAATCTGGACTGATTCCGTGATTTGGGTGAAAAAGGACTATCAGTGGATGTTACTTAATTTCTATACCAATAAGGTGATAGTCGATCGGGTTCGCGACATTAAGTCGATTAAAAATCAGGAAAATGAAAAAATTGTGAAGTTACATCGCGACAATTATTATGGAGTGATGTCCAGTAGGATGGGTTTGATTATTCCTATTTCATTCACTGATATAATAAATCTTGGCACATTAGATGATCCTCTTTATTTTACAGAAAAATATATCGAGGAAGCGGGCATTTACATAGTGGTGTATTATAATAAGAAGGGTGAGTTGGTTCGAAAGCAAGCCTATGAGGAAGAAGAGTATGAACGTATATTATGTGATGCGCAATAAGGTTCCTGAATTTCTTCCTGGTAAAGTCATTGTTCAATTTTAGTTTAATAAGCATAATATGAAGAAATTAATTTTAATGGTATGGGTGATGTTCTCGACACAATTTTTGTTTGCGCAAACTCAGCCTAAGCTGGTAGTGGGTATTGTAGTAGACCAAATGCGACAGGAATATTTATATCGTTATGAAAGCAAGTTGAGTGAAAATGGTTTCAGACGATTTATGCGTGATGGATACATGTTAAAAAATGCACACTATAATTATGTGCCTACCGAAACTGGTCCGGGACATGCTTCGGTTTATACCGGTTCTACTCCGGCAATACATGGAATTATTGCCAATGAATGGTATGACCGTTCATTAAAGAAGACTGTAAATTGTGTGAATGATCCCAATCAAACTCCAATTGGAACAACCGGTGGCGGCATGGTATCTCCCTGGCGCATGCTAAGCACCACCATTACCGATGAGTTAAAGATGGCTACCCAACACCAGGCCAAAGTGATTGGAATATCCATAAAGGATCGCGGTGCAGTGCTGCCTGCAGGTCATATGCCTGATGGTGCTTATTGGTATGATGGCCGCACCGGTAATATGATCACCAGCAGTTATTACAAAACAGTATTACCCGACTGGGTAGCAAAATTCAATGAGCAAAAGCTGGCGGATAAATATCTGAATCTAACCTGGACAACGGTTATGCCGATTGAACAGTATGTAAACTCCAGTGCAGACGACTCACCTTATGAAGGCAAGTTTCGTGGAAAGGACAAGCCAACCTTTCC
>JALOMN010000095.1 GCA_025455445.1 Cyclobacteriaceae bacterium | reverse complement strand
TGAAGCTGCAAAACTAGCTTCGGAGATTGACCAAAATTTGAAAAAGAAAGGAAAGCAAATTGCAATCCCCGATCTTTTTATTGCTTCCATTGCTATTAAACATAACATTCCGTTAGCCACACTTAACAAAAAAGATTTCGAAAAAATTGACCAGTTAAGATTGGTTGTTGTAAAATGATAAAAAGATCGATCCGCGCATTACATACATTCTACGGCCTTTTCATTTTTGGATTACTCTTCGCACTTCTATTTCCATTTTTATTGATCCCGATTCTTTTTCCAACGCAATTTCACATGGTGGGAATCATAAACCGTTGGTGGGCTAAGGGACTATTCACACTAGCCTTTCTTCCCTACGAGGTTGTTTGCATGACCAAACTGGATCCCAAAAAACAATATATCTTCTGTCCTAATCATTTCTCTTACCTCGACATTCCCGTGATGGGACTGAACCCCATCAATGCCATATTTGTAGGTAAAAGTGAAATGGAGTCGGTGCCGGTTTTTGGATACATGTATCGTAAACTTCACATCACAGTCGACCGCTCCAATCTTAAAAGCAGAATGAATACCATCGTGCGCTCGATGCAGGCCATTGACGAAGGCAAGAGCCTGATTATTTTTCCGGAAGGAGGAATTGTTTCAAAAAATCCTCCGCACATGGTGAAATTTAAAGACGGTGCTTTTCGTACCGCCATCGAAAAACAAATATCCATTGTGCCGGTAAGCATTCCATTCAATTGGCTAATTTTGCCTGATAGTGAAACGCTGCGTTTACATCGGGGTAAAATAAAAGTGATTTTTCATCAGCCTGTGGAGGTGAGTGAGTATACACTGGAGCACATCGATGAATTAAAAAAACGTGTACACGACATCATTCAAACTGAGCTTAGTAATGAAAATAGATAAAGAAACGGTTACAAAAATTGCTCACCTGGCTCGCCTTGAGTTTGATGAAAAGGATGCAGATAACATGTTGCAGGATATGACGGCCATGGTAAACTTCGTAGAAAAACTAAATGAAGTAGATACCACCGGAATAGAGCCACTCACTACTATGAGCCACGAAGTAAATGCGCTTCGCGAAGACGAAGTTAAGAACCATCTTGACCATGATCTGGCCCTGAAAAATGCACCTTCAAAAGATGCTGATTACTTTCGCGTGCCTAAAGTGCTGGAGTAAAAAGCACATTGCTAATCCCTATTATTAGCGGTAAACTTGTACCTCTTTTTAACAGTACAAGTACATGAATTCACTCTCATTCTGGAAATCGTGGAGCAGACCTTACCAGTTGCTGTTTGGTTTACTGACAACTGCACTACTTTTCTTCATTGGCTATTTCTGGTATTCCTATTACGTATATCCTGCACCTTTCATCACGTGGGATCAGTTTCAGCAACTTAATATTGAAGAAACCCCCATACGCTCTTTTACAAAGGCAATTTTTCAAGTACCTGTATTGGCCGATAATTTTCTGATTTTCGAAATCCTTTCAGGAAGCGAACCACAGCCGGCAGCGATGCCTTATTATCTTTTCCTCATCGCTGTTGTGCTAACCGTTACTGCACTGCTGGCAATCATTAGCTCATTAAGCCGATACTGGTACATCATCGGTATGGGTTTTTTCAGTTTGTATATCATGCTCATGCCGCTGGATACACTGGGGATAGCTGGAATGAATAATAAGATACCCGCAATTGCTATTCTGCTTTTGTTCGGAGTGCTCTCCTATTTTTTTCACGCGATACAAAGTCACCATTCATATGTTACTCGATTTTTAGCCTTTGCCGGTTTAATGATACTGACGCTATTGGTCATTCTGCAGTTCAGTTCGGTACAAGATCCCTTATTACTTTTTGCAGCCAATGGTTATATGCTTGCGGTAATATTAACCATCGCATTCATTCTTACCGTAGCACATGAAATTCCGGTGGCTTTCATAAATGTAATTTCGCGTGGCTCGCGTCAAACCAAAAGCCTGCAGCATTTCATTTTAATTTCAGTGTTTTATTTAATCAACCTGTTTCTCACCTATGGCATTAAGATTGGGTATCTGAGCATAAACCTCTGGACGGTTGATCTCTATTTTCTGCTCACTATTTCTTCATTGCTTAGTATCTGGGGCTTTCGCCAGCGAGAAGCTCAATATGAATCATTCTTTCCTGCAGATCCGGTTGGTGTCTATTACATACTAAGCCTTGGACTTACAGCATTTGCTTCATTGGGTTACTTCATGGCAACCGCCAACGATACTATTCTAATTGTACTGAAAGATGTAATTATCTATAGTCATTTGGGCTACGGCATAATTTTTCTTTTTTATGTATTTGCAAACTTCGGTTCAATGCTTACCAAAAATCTGCAGGTATATAAGGTGCTTTATAAGCCAAACACCATGCCTCATTTCACTTTTCGTTTAATGGGGTTGATATGCACATTTGGTTTTTTGGTATTTGATACCAATTGGCGCACACCAATCAATCAGGCGTTTGCTTCCTACTATAATAGTTATGGCGATATCTATTTATTTCAGGAAAAACCAGAAGAAGCAGAAGCGTATTATAAGAAGTCAATCTTTTTTCGCAATCAAAATCACCATGCGCATTATGCATTAGCTGCACTTAATGCTGCCCGCCTGGAACCACGAGATGAACTAAGCGAATTAGTAGAAGCTTCAGAAAGCCATGCCCCTGAGCAAACGCTGATTAATTTAACAGATGCGTATAGAAGAAGCGGAAAAACAGCAGAAGCCCTCTTAAGCATTGAACGTGCATCTATAAAATCATCCCACAAATCGGCCTTGTATAATGCCAAAGGTCTTATCTACCTTCAGCTAAACATGAGTGACTCTTCATTGCTTTCATTTAAAAAAGCACGCGAGGAAAATTACATGAAGGAAATTGCCGAAACCAACCTGCTCGCTGCGAGCGCCCGGTTTAAACTTAGCTTTCCGGCAGATTCGCTATTGCTATTACTTAAATCAGAAAAAGAAGGACCTAAAACCAATGCGCTTGCGCTTGCTAATATTCAATTAAATGAGATAAGTGTTGAATACTTACCAACTACCGATACTATATTATCCGCCACACGTGCTGCCTTTCTTTGCAATTACATATTGAACCAACGCAGCAAAATTGATACAACCGTGTTGAGTAACACTATTTCGCTTGCGCGAAGACCAAGCAATGAGGCATTCAGGGAACACATATTAATATCTGCAGCCCATGCATATTATTTACAAGGTAGGGTTAAATATGCTTTTGAGTTGGCTCGCGAAGTAGCCTACAGAGATGGTAAGGGTAAATATTTTTTCTTGCTGGGCACCTGGGCGCTCGAGCAAGACAACCCGTCTATCGCGGCAGAATATTTTGCCATTGCTAAAGAAAAGAATCATCCGCAAGCAGCGTATAATGAAGCTATTGCTATTATTGAATCCGGTAATCTCAAGGAGGCAAAAATTAAATGGAATGAACTGCTAACCACATCCGATACACTCCAAAATAATCCATCAAATAAAATCATTCGGGTAATTGATGCTTCCACAGCACAAATCCTTAAAGCCGATGATGAAAGTAAATATCTCTATTGCCGCTACAATGTAAAGCTCACCGACACGACCACATTTAAACTTATCGTGAATAACATTACGAATGAGGAATTTAAAATAAAGGCCTTGCTTGAGTATGCCGAAAAATGGTATGCGTTGGACGAACCGTCTATCGCTGTAAACTTTGTTAACATGGCTGATGGACTTACACCTCAAACCCAAAGCACACTTGCAAAATTTTTCTATCTCAACGGCATGCTATTATCGGAAGATAAAAACTGGAGTGATTTACGTCAGTTGATTACAAATAATGAATTATTAAAGAATGAATACCCCAATCAGGTGCTATACTGGCAGGCGTTACTTCATCAGCAAGATGGCGATATAAAAGAAGCGGGCAGGATATTCACGCATCTGGGAAATGCCAACATGTATTTTGACGAAGGAGTAGTAGCTGCTGCGGATTATGCAATGAAGAATTCAGAAGATCCGCTTGTAGCCTATACAATACTTATCAATGGATTAATGGCACGCCCCAATTCTGTAAAACTATTAAAAGGGTATATCAAACAAGCTGCTTTGATTGGGTTTGATGAAATCGCTTCTGATGGACTAGACAAACTAAAAGGCTTAATTTCACCCGCATCGTTTAACCGGTTTATCAACGAAAACCCGGATTATTTTAGCTTAGAATAACATCACGATACTTATTTTTGCATACTTTAATTCTAAATCATGGAAACAAAAAACATTCCCCTTAACGATCTGCATATAAAACTTGGAGCTAAAATGGTTCCATTTGCCGGCTACAATATGCCTGTGCGTTACTCGAGTGATATCGAAGAACATATGACTGTGCGCAATGGTGTGGGTGTGTTTGACGTTTCGCATATGGGTGAGTTTAAAGCAGAAGGACCGAATGCACTTGAACTTATTCAGCGCATCACCAGTAATGACGCCTCAAAATTAGTGGATGGACAAGCACAGTATTCGTGTCTACCCAACGAAACAGGTGGCATTGTAGATGACCTGATTGTATATCGTCTTAAGGAGAATGACTATATGATTGTGGTGAATGCATCAAATATTGAAAAAGACTGGAACTGGTTTTCAAAATATAATACCAAAGGTGCTACGCTAAAAAATCTATCCGATGAATACTGCTTGTTCGCAGTGCAGGGTCCTAAAGCAATTGCCGTATTGCAAAAATTAACCAACACAGATTTGTCTGCCATAAAATACTATCATTTTGCCATTGGCGAATTCGCCAATACTCCTGAAGTAATTATGAGCAATACCGGATATACTGGCGCTGGTGGTTTTGAGATTTACGTGAAAAACGACTACGCTGAAAAAATCTGGAACGCAATCTTTGAAGCTGGCAAAGAAGAAAATATCAAACCGATTGGTTTAGGTGCTCGTGATACGTTGCGTCTTGAAATGGGCTTTTGTCTCTATGGAAATGATATCGATGACACCACCTCACCTTTGGAAGCCGGACTAGGCTGGATAACCAAGTTCACAAAAGAATTCACCAACAGTGCAACGCTTAAAAAACAGAAAGAGCAAGGTGTCGCAAAAAAATTAGTAGGATTTAAGATGATTGATAAGGGAATTCCTCGTCATGATTACCAAATAAAAGATGCCAACGGAAATGTGATTGGCAAAGTAACCTCCGGAACACAATCACCGCTGCTTAGCATAGGAATTGGTTTGGGATATGTTACTACTGAATTTTCAGGACCAGGTACTGAAATTTTTATCGATGTGAGAGGAAGAAATTTAAAAGCCCAGGTAAGTAAGCTGCCTTTAATTAATTCATAGTGCAGATGAAACTAACCATTGCTATTCTTATTACGCTGGTGAATATTTCATTTGGTCAAAATGAAATAGCACTAAATAATAAGGGAGCGGAATTAATTAATGAAGAACAATTTGAAGCAGCGTTACCAATCTATAATCAATTGGTTAGTATTTCGCCAGAAAATACGCTCTATCGTTCAAATCGCGCCACTGTGCTCTTTAATCTGAAAGATTACAAAAATGCATTGGTAGATTATTATATACTCATTAAAGCTCTTCCGCAGGAAAACGAAAATTATTTTCAGGCAGGTAATGTGCTTGAACACCTTGATAGTCTGGACAAGGCAGTATATTATTATTCAAAAGCAATTTCGATAGATAAAGATTACTACATCTATTTTTTCAAGAGAGGCACCATTTATCTGAAACAAAATCAATGGAAAAATGCGATTGAAGACTTTAATGCAGCCATTGAGTTAAATCCAGAACATGATAACTCATACCACAACAGAGGCATTGCCTATTACAAAATCGGAGCAAAGGAAAAAGGTTGCGAAGATTGGTGTCAGGCGTTATTAAAAGGAAATACAAAATCCGCAAGTCACCTGGAAAAGAACTGTGAAAAATATCCTTCAACTTGTTTACTAACCAAATGAAATCAATTGACGTTTGTCTCACCCCTGAGTTAATTCATCTTTATAAACTGGAAGATCGGACCGTTGTAATTGTTGATATCCTGCGTGCCACCTCCTGCATGGTAACAGCTTTTGCACATGGAGCCGAAAGAATTGTTCCTTTCGCAAGTCAGGATGATTGCCGGCAAATGAAAACGCGTGGCTACATTACTTCGGGAGAGCGTGATGGCAAAAAAGTAGATGGCTTTGACAAAGGCAATTCTCCGTTTGAGTACATGGGCTCGCAAGTTGCCGGAAAGAAAATCGCTTTTACTACTACAAACGGAACACAGGCAATTGAAAAATCTAAACAAGCTAAAGAAATAATTATTGGCAGCTTTTTAAACCTTTCTTCTATTGTAAAATATCTGCTGTTCAGTCATAATAATATTTTGATTGTATGTGCAGGCTGGAAAGGAAAAGTTAATCTTGAAGATACCTTATTTGCTGGC
>JALOMN010000094.1 GCA_025455445.1 Cyclobacteriaceae bacterium | reverse complement strand
ATCAGCCCGGCCCATAAAATAGTAATCGCTGGTATATCTGAGCGAGGCAATTAGCTCAGATTTCCTGTCGGTGCTATCATTTTTGGTTGTCTTATAGGTGCCCGGAGCTTGCGCATGGCCATTGAAGTTAATGACCATAGTAAGAAGAATGAGTATGACAGGCGATTTCATAAATTGTGATAATTAGTCAGCTATAGAAGAAGTTGCACCCAACAGTGGGTGCAACTTATAGTAAGATTTAATGTTTACCGTTTCCTTTGTTTTTATCTCCACCATTACCTTTCATCTTATCCATGCCTTTATGTTTTTCCATATGCTCATGCTGCATGCGCATCATCTTATCGTGGTATCTATCCTGATTTTCATACCGTTTTCCTTTCATGTCCATGCACTCACCATTTTTTAATTCAAACCTTTTTCCATTTTTGAATTGGCCGGTGCCATCCGGGTTAACAGCATCGCCATTTTTAAATTTATACTGTTCATTCAGTCTGGTTTGCTGTTGATTTTGCACGCGATACATCTGTCCGTTTTGCATCATAAAGTGTTCCTGTGCCATCGCCTGGTTGCGTGCTTGCATTTGCTGTTGATATTTCTCCTGATTTTTATATCGGTTGGCTGATCCATCCAGACATTCACCATTTTTTAGTCTATACTGTTTCTGATTCTGCAGTTGATAGGTTCCATCTGGATTTATGATAGCCCCGTTGCTAAGCTTTAACTGTTGCTGAAGTTGAATTCTTTCCTGCTCTCTCACTTGAAATACTTTACCATCCTGAAATTGGTAATATTCCTGGGTGCGAACCTGATCGCGTTCTTGTGTTTTGTCTTGTGCAACTGCGTGCATCAAAATCACCATAAAAACCACTAATAAATAACTATGCTTTTTCATAACTCTTAGTGTTTAATTATTGTTCTAAAGTTCGCCTCTTAGACATTGATAGATGTGACATAGTTTACTCAGATGGTGATGATTGTTGTCATCAAAAGAGGATGACAAAAGTCTTTTAATTTCTATTTGCATCTCGTGTAACAAAAGTCACAGTTGTATTCAATAATTAGTTTGATTTTTGTAGAAACTATATAAACTATGAAACGGACTCTTTTTCTGATTTTATTGGCAATACCATTGTTTACGTTTGCTCAGCAACAACCCAAAATAATCCTGCAATTGCAGTCCTCTGACACATTGGTGCATAAATCAATTGTAAATCAAATTGGAAATCTTAAGAAAGAGTTTCCTGGAGCAGAGATTGAACTTGTATGCCACGGGCCAGGTCTTGATTTTTTAATGAAATCAAAATCTTATTACATCAATAAATTGGACAAGATGAAGTTAAGTAATGTGTCTTTTGCAGGATGTGAGTTTACAATGAGTCAAAAAAATATTAAGAAAGATGATCTGGTGCCTTTTGCGCAAACCGTTCCATATGGTCTTGCTGAAATAATAAAAAAACAGCAGGCTGATTGGCTATATGTTAAACTAGGATTTTAAAAAATTTATTAACCATGAGATATACGCTGCAATTATTACTTCTTAGTTTGCTTGTTTCCTTTACCGCTTCTGCGCAAACTTCGCGCAAGGTTACACCACAAGAGTTTGAGAATAAGATGAAAGAACTTAAAAGTGCTACTCTATTAGATGTGCGCACGCAGAGTGAATACGCGCAAGGGCATTTGGCCCAAGCCACGTTAATGGATTTTTATTCCAGTGACTTTCAGACCCGTGTTGCCAAACTGGATAAATCAAAACCAGTATTTGTATATTGTGCCGTAGGTGGTCGCAGCGCTTCTGCCGCAAGTATGCTTTCTAGTATGGGGTTTAAAGAAATATATGATTTGCAAGGTGGTATCAATGGCTGGATTCAGGCTAAAAAGCCAATCGTAAAATGAAAATTACAACGTCAGTAGTTTTTTTGATGTTCTCATTTTTAGTTTCCACAGCGCAGGTTGAAAACAGTGCATATAACCTTACGTTAAAGGCGTTCTTATCACATTCAACACCAGAGGTTTCTGTAGCGCAAGTAAAAGCACTAAAGGATTTTTTAATAATGGATGCACGCGAAATTAACGAGTATGAAGTAAGTCATATAAAAAATTCAATTTATGTGGGTTACGATAAGTTTAATATTGAACAACTCAAGGAGTTAAACAGAAATCAAAAGATTGTGGTGTATTGTTCGGTTGGTTATAGAAGTGAAAAGATTGCAGAGAAGTTGCTACAAGCAGGGTTTACAGATGTATCAAATCTATATGGTGGAATTTTCGAATGGGTGAATCAAGGCAATGAAGTAGTGGATAATAAAGGTGCGAAAACAGATAAAGTACATGCCTATAGCAGCACCTGGGGAATTTGGTTAAACAAGGGAACAAAAGTGTATGATAAATAATTGATAGATACATGGAGCATTATTGGAAAATAGTGGTGGATTCATATACCGGTTACTGGAATTATCTCGTCAACGAAGTTGCATATCCGGGCTGGCACAATTACTTCTGGTGGTTGGTAGGACTTTCTTTGTTTGTGTGGGCATTGGAGATAATTGTGCCGTGGAGAAAAGGTCAATCGGTATTTCGCAAAGACTTCTGGCTGGATGGCTTTTACATGTTTTTCAACTTTTTCCTGTTTTCACTAATCGGATACAATGCCATCTCTAATATTGGTGTAAATCTGTTTAATGATTTTCTGTCGGTGTTTGGAATCACCAACCTGGTTGCAATTGAAATTAAAACCTGGCCTGCCTGGACACAATTATTATTGATGTTTGTAATAGCCGACTTTATACAATGGAATATTCACAGACTGTTGCATCGTGTGCCCTGGATGTGGGAGTTTCATAAGGTTCATCATTCTGTAGAAGAGATGGGCTTTGCCGCGCACTTGCGTTTTCATTGGATGGAGACGATATTGTATAAGTCTATCCAATATATTCCGCTGGCGATGATTGGTTTTGGTTTGCAGGATTTTTTTGTGATACATATTATAGCAGTAGCCATCGGGCATCTTAATCACTCAAACCTTTATATAACCTATGGCCCGCTCAAGTATTTGTTAAATAATCCTGCCATGCACATCTGGCATCATGCGAAGAAAATACCGAACCAGTATGGTGTGAATTATGGAATCAGCTTAAGCATATGGGATTATCTTTTTCAAACTGCATACATTCCTAAAAATGGTCGGGATGAAAAGTTGGGCTTTGATGGTGATGACAATTTCCCTAAAACTTTCTGGCAACAGTTTATTTACCCACTCAACAGACAAAAATGAAATTGAAGGAAACTGCACTATATAGTATTCTATATCAAAAGTGCCCTCATTGCCATGAAGGTGAATTATGGAATTCCGGAGCTTTCAACTTAAAACATTATGCAGACATGCCTGAGAAGTGCTCGCAGTGCGGACAGCGTTTTTATCTTGAGCCTAATTTTTATAGTGGTGCCATGTATGTGAGTTATGGTTTACAAGTGGCATTATTTGCCACGATTTATGTGGCATTAAAAGTATTATTTGACCCACCAGCCGAAGTGTACATCGTTGCAATTGTAGTGGCTTCTGCTTTGTTATTTACATTAACCTATCGGTTTTCGCGTGCTATTTATCTTAACTTTTTTGTGAGTTATAAAAAGCCAGAAGGCAAGTAGGGGAAGATTACTCTGAATTAGTGCGGGACTGTCATCATCATGTAATTGCTTATTTTCGTACATGAAGAAAATTGTCATTATCATCTTTGCATTAGTTTCGGTATGTGTGGTATTATTTTTTAGTTATGCACCACGCTATTTTGATGAAACCAAAAACATTGTTACTACACGCATTGCAGAGACTGACAGATACCCCTGGTATGATTCCATTCCTTTTATTGCCGATCTCCATTGTGATATGCTTTTGTGGGATCGTGATTTTTTTCGCCAGCACAACTATGGCCACGTAGATTTGCCACGCATGCAACAAGCCAATATGGCTTTGCAGGTATTTACGATTGTGAGCAAGGTTCCGGCAGGAATAAATATTGAACGAAATGACGATAAATCAGATCAGATTGGGTTGCTGAGTTTTGCTCAACTCAGGCCACCGGCTACCTGGTTTAGTGCGAAGGAAAGAGCACTGCATCAGATTAATCAGCTATATCATTTTGCTGATAAATCGCGTGGTGATTTTCGTGTGCTTACTTCACGTAGTGACTTGACACAATTTCTTGCCGATCGATCTAAGAATTCATCACTTACCTCTGGCATGTTAGGACTGGAAGGCGCTCATTGTCTTGAAAATGAAATTAACAATCTTGACGTTTTTTATAATGCGGGTGTGCGTTACATAGGTATTACACACTTTTTTGACAATGAATGGGGAGGCTCCGCTCATGGTATAAATAAAGGTGGTCTAACTGATGCGGGTAAAATACTGATTCGAAAGATGAATGAATTAAAGATTACAATTGATTTGGCGCACGCATCACCCGAATTAATTGATAACATATTAGCACTTACTACCCAACCGCTGATTGTTTCGCATACCGGTGTAAAAGGAGTGTGTGACAATCAACGTAATCTTTCCGATAAACACCTTGTCGAAATTGGAAAGAGAAATGGTTTGGTTGGTATTGGCTTGTGGGAAACTTCTGTATGTGGCACTGATGCTGCGGCAACGGCAAAAAGTATTCGATATGTGGCTGATAGGATTGGTGTCAAAAATGTGGCATTAGGCTCTGATTTTGATGGTGCCATCGGAACTCACTTTGACGCTACCGGCTTACCGTTAATGCTGCAAGCCCTTGAAAAGGAAGGTTTTACCCGAGCAGAAATTGAACTCATCATGGGAGGAAACATTCGCGATTTCTTTTTGAGAAACTTGCCGGAATAGTTTCTGTTGTCGTTTGTAACATAAGTCACAGAAATCGATTTCTGGATTTCATACCTTTCTAAATTAAAAGCAACATAAAAATAAATACATGGAGTCAACACATGAATCGGGTTGTGGGTGTGGAAGTTGTGGTTCTGCCAACACACGCAGAGATTTTATTAAATCGGCAGCACTACTTACTGGTGGGCTTTCTTTATTGGGTACTACCGTAGCAGGTGCCGTGCAGCATACTGAAGACAAACATCTCAATGAAATAATTAAGAATAAGGCAGTGCTCGATGGAAAGGCTACTCGCTTTACAGTTTTATACACGGCAGATATACATGGACAGATTCTGCCTCACGATGAATTTTTTCTCGAACAAGGCAAACCAGTGTATAAAAAGCGTGGCGGTATGGCGGTGTTAAAAACCATGTTGCATACATTGAAAGCAGAAAATCCTGCTAACACACTGATACTCGATGCCGGTGATTGTTTTCAGGGTAGCGGAGTTGCAGCTCTATCCAAAGGAAAGGCTATTGTGCCATTGATGAATAATATCGGTTATGATTTGATTTTGCCTGGCAATTGGGAAGTAGTATATGGCAAGGAAATGATGCAACGTGATTTGGGCGCCTATGAGGCTACTAAAATTTGCGCAAACATGTTTCATGATACATCTGATGAATTTAAAGGTGAACTGATTTTTCAACCCTACTGGACGAAAGTAATAGGTGGAATAAAAATCGGATTTATCGGATACAACGATCCGCTCACCCCCAAGCGCCAATCTCCTGCCTATAGTTATGGCATCACTTTTACAAAGCCTGAATTAAACGTGGCAAAATACATACGCTTATTGCGTGATTATGAAAAGTGCAGTATGGTGTTCTTAATAACTCACATGGGCCTTGCGCAGCAGGTGGATCTCGCCAATCAGTCGTACGTGGATGGTGCAGATTATATTCTTGGTGCCGACACCCATGAGCGTGTGCGCAAACCCATTGAAGGGAAGTATTCAAAGGTAACTGAGCCCGGTGCGTTCGGTTCATTTGTTTCTAAACTTGATTTTGTAGTAGAGGATGGTAAAGTGAAAGATCAACATTATCAATTGCTTGATGTTGATCCGGATCGTTACAAGCCCGATGCAGAAATGGAAGAATTGGTAAAGCAGGCGCGTGAGCCTTATCGCGATCATTTGGATACAGTAATTGGTCGAACTAAAAATACCTTAGTGCGATATTATGTAATCGAAAACCCGATGGATAATATGATCACCGATGCGTTGATGTGGAAACTTAAACCAGACGTGGCACTATCTAATGGTTTTCGCTTCTGTCCGCCATTGGTTCCCGATAAAGCAAAAGGCTATGCAGAGATTACCAACGATTTTTTGTGGAGTATGCTACCAGTAGATTCAAATGCACGGCAAGCTTCTGTAACCGGACAACAACTTTGGGATTGGATGGAGCGTGAGTTAAATAATGTATTTGCCAAAGATCCCGCCAAACGTTTTGGTGGATGGGTGATTAGATTCAAAGGCATGGAAGTGAATTTTACCATGCACAATGAGTTGGGCAAACGTGTTAATTGGATGAAAATTAAAGGCAAAGCCATTGACTTAAAGAAAGAGTACACGGTAGTTGCCTGCGAGCGGGAAGGCGATCCGGAAGAAGTTTTATGCCGCATTGATAATGTAAAAGGTGCACA
>JALOMN010000093.1 GCA_025455445.1 Cyclobacteriaceae bacterium | reverse complement strand
AAGAGGCAGCGGATAAAATTGAATTTGTTTCTTCTCGTCATTACTTAATAAGAGAAGCTCAACTGAATATTGAGCCAACACCATTTACCCATTTGAATGTAACATTCGCAAATGCGGTACTCGAGAAATCCACTCCTCCGCCTAAAGTAGGCTAATCATTTTTTAAGTATTGGTTAAAACCCACGAAGCATCTGGGTTCTTTTTTACTTTTTATTACATCCTGAATTTTATTAACAATTGATTTTATGATTAATCATATCACGAGGTATTGTGTTGTAATTATGTCCATACTTCTGGCAGGTTGCCAGAATACTTCCACTAAACAAGAAGAATATCCAGAGTATCCGGTTACCAAAATAATCAGCAAAGACACAGTGCTTTACAAAGAATACGTTAGTGAAATCAGTGCCTTTCGCAATGTAGAAATAAGAGCGCGCGTGCAGGGATACCTCGATCATATTTATGTGGATGAAGGCCAGGAGGTGACGAAAGGACAGTTGCTTTTCCGAATCAATGACGAGGAATATCAAGCCGCATTAGCTCAGGCCAGGGCTAATTTGCACAGCGCCACAGCAGAGGCAGCTGCTATGCAACTGGAAGTGGACAGGGTAAAAATTCTGGTGGATAAAAAGGTGGTTTCAGAAACAGAACTGCGATTAGCAAAGGCTAAATATGATGCTGCTAACGCGCGCATTGAAGAGGCTCGTTCTGCCGAGTCGCATGCTGCCATTCGATTATCGCATACCAACATACGCTCACCTTTCGATGGCATGATTGATCGCATTCCTTATAAAATCGGTAGCTTGATAGACGAAGGGAATTTGCTCACCACAGTATCGGACACGCATACCATGTATGCTTATTTCAAGGTCTCAGAAAATGAATACCTCGAGTTCAAAAAGAAGAAGGGAGCAGATCTTCAGGGCGATGAAGTAGAACTTGAACTCGCGGATGGCACAGACCATCGCTATAAGGGCCGGATTGAAACCATGGAAGGTCAGTTTGAAGCCACTACCGGTACCATCGCTTTCCGAGCCAGGTTTCCTAACACAGAGCATTTGTTAAAGCATGGCTCCAGCGGAAAGGTTAGGTTGACCACTGAATTAAAGGGAGCGCTAATGGTTCCGCAAAAGGCCACCTTCGAGGTTCAGGACAAAACCTATGTATACATTGTAGATGCCAATAATGTGGTGAGGATGAAAAGCTTCATGCCAAAAATGAGGTTCTCTCATTTTTATGTCGTTCAATCAGGGTTGAAAGAAGGCGAAGAGATTCTTTACGAAGGCATTCAAAATGTTCAGGAGGGCATTCGCATTAAACCGACTCTGGTTTCAATGAATGATTTGCTGGAGCAATTACCATAATCTTTTCTCACCAGGATATTTTCACTTAATCAGGAAACAATCATGTTTAATGTATTTATACAACGCCCTGTACTTTCATTAGTGATATCATTAATAATCACTTTACTGGGTTTGCTTGCACTCATAGATTTACCGGTAACTCAATTTCCAGACATTGTGCCACCGGCTGTTTCTGTCACCACCAATTATACAGGAGCCAATGCTGAAGTTGCTTCCAAGGCGGTGGTAACTACACTCGAACGCGCCATTAATGGTGTGCCGGGCATGACCTATATGACTTCCGTTTCAGGTAATGATGGAACAAGTATCATTTCTGTTTACTTCAACGTAGGTGTTGATCCCGACATAGCAGCAGTGAACGTTCAGAATCGGGTTTCAACGGTTCTCGATGAATTGCCTGAAGAAGTTATTAAAGCCGGTGTTGGTGTAGAGAAGGAGGTGAACAGTATGCTTTTATACCTTAACATTCTCAGCAGCGACTCGACAGCCGATGAAAAATTCATTTACAATTTTGCTGACATCAATATCTTACCAGAATTAAAGCGCATTGATGGTGTCGGTTATGCCATGATCATGGGAGCCCGCGAATATTCAATGAGGGTTTGGTTAAAGCCTGATCGCATGGCTGCCTATAAAGTATCGTCAGATGAAGTAGTGAGCGCAATCCGTAATCAAAATGTGGAAGCCGCTCCGGGTAAAACAGGAGAAAGTTCCGACAAGGATCCACAGATGCTTCAATATGTACTTCGCTATACAGGAAAGTTTTTTGAGCCTCATCAATATGAAAATATTGTATTGCGTGCCAATGAAGATGGCTCACTTCTCAAATTAAAGGATGTGGCGGATATAGAATTTGGTTCCAGAAACTACGGAGTACTTTCAAAAGAAAATGGAAGACCCTCTGCTGCGATTATGCTTAAACAAAGACCTGGTTCCAATGCAAAAGAGGTAATAGAAAATGTGAAGAAAAGGATGTCAGAATTAAAAGTAATTGCCTTCCCTCCTGGCATGAGCTACACCATAGGTTATGATGTGTCGCGCTTTCTTGATGCCTCCATCGCTGAAGTGTTGCGGACGCTGATCGAAGCCTTCATACTGGTTTCTATTGTTGTATTTATTTTTCTTCAGGACTGGCGTTCAACACTGATTCCGGCACTGGCAGTGCCCGTATCATTGATTGGCACTTTTTTCTTTATGCAAATGCTCGGCTTTTCTATCAACCTGCTCACGCTTTTTGCACTTGTGCTCGCCATCGGCATAGTGGTTGACAATGCTATTGTTGTAGTGGAGGCGGTTCATGTTAAAATGGGTTTAGGATTGAAGCCTTTGCAAGCAACTATTTCTGCTATGCATGAAATAAGCGGAGCTTTGATCGCAATCACCCTGGTGATGTCAGCAGTGTTTATACCGGTGGCTTTCATGTCAGGTCCTGTTGGAATTTTTTACCGGCAGTTCTCACTTACATTAGCCATCGCCATTGTCATCTCGGGTATAAATGCGGTAACACTTACACCTGCTCTTTGTGCAATCCTCTTAAAAGATGTACACCATCAGCATAAAGAGAATACAAGACTGCAACGATTCTTTAATGGGTTCAATAATTGGTATAACTCCATTTCAGATAAATACCAGTTCTTTATCAGCAAGGTTGCAGCACGAAGAATCGTTACCTATGGAATGTTTATTGGCTTCCTTGCAGCAACCTGGGGCATCAGCACGATTTTGCCAAGCAGTTTTATTCCAGCTGAAGATCAAGGGATGATATATGCAAACGTTACTACTCCTGCAGGGGCTACCGTAGAACGCACCGAAGAAGTAATGGATAAAATTCAGCAAGCCACACAAGGCATGGAAGCAGTTGAATCAGTGTCTACCTTATCGGGTTATAGTCTTATCACCGAAGGGGCAGGCTCCTCCTATGGCATGGGTATGATAAACTTAAAACCTTGGGATGAGCGCACACTTTCAGTCAATGAGATGATCACGTTATTGGAAGAAAAGACAAGGCACATAAAAGATGCATCCATACAATTCTTTCCACCTCCAACGGTGCCGGGCTTTGGTAATGCCAGTGGTTTTGAAGTGCGATTGATAGACCGAACCGGTTCAGGCAATCTCCAGAATACAGCCAATGTAGCAAACCAGTTTATCGAAGCATTAAAGAAGCGCCCGGAAATAGCAGATGCATTTACAGGATTCAATGCCACCTTTCCGCAATACCTGATTCATATCGATCAGGATATTGCCGCACAAAAAGGAGTAACCATTGATAATGCCATGAACAATCTTCAAGTATTGATCGGCAGTTATTATACCTCCAATTTCCTGCGCTTCGGGCAGATGTATAAAGTGATGGTGCAGGCTGCTCCCTCTTATCGCGCCAATCCTGAAGACTTGCTAAAGCTGCTGGTCAAGAATGACAAAGGTGAGATGGTTCCCTATTCTGCATTTACAAAAATAGAACGGGTGTATGGTCCGGAACAGTTAACACGATATAACATGTTTACAGCGGCTTTGATCAATGGAGATGCGGCACCCGGTTACAGTAGTGGTGATGCTATTACTGCGATTGAAGAAGTAGCTCAGAATGAATTACCCCGGGGCTTTGCCATTGAATGGTCGGGTATGACGCGCGAGGAAGTGCTTTCCGGTAATCAGGCAATTTATATTTTCATCATCTGTTTGATTTTTGTGTATCTGTTGCTGGCAGCACAATATGAAAGTTTTCTATTACCGTTGCCTGTCATATTATCACTTCCGGCAGGTGTATTCGGAGCGTTTTTATTTTTACAAATTCTGGGGTTGCAAAACAACATCTATGCACAGGTGGCGCTGGTGATGCTCATTGGTTTGCTTGGGAAAAATGCCATTCTGATTGTGGAAGTCGCGCATGTGCATGAACGCGAAGAAGGCCGTACAGTATTAGATGCAGCAATGGAAGGTGCCCGCGCTCGTCTTCGTCCTATTTTGATGACTTCATTTGCATTTATTGCCGGACTAATTCCATTATGTATCGCTACCGGAGCGGGTGCGATGGGTAACCGTTCCATAGGCACCGCTGCTGCCGGGGGCATGTTCATCGGTACTGTATTTGGCCTGCTCATCGTGCCAGGATTGTATGTCTTGTTCAGTGAACTTGGAAAGAAATCTGAAGACAAATCAAAATTTGAAATAACCAGTCATTTAAATTAATAATGGTCATGTATCGATTACGAAATATTTTTCTTTTTGTCTTAATAATTTCCGGGCTATTGTCCGGTTGCAAAGTGGCCGCGCCAGTGAAGACGCCCGATGCCATGCCATTACCTTTATCGTTTCAGAAAGCGACAGACTCTGCGCAAAGCATCGGAGACATACCCTGGAAAGAGTTTTTTGATGACCCACACTTGTTACAATTAATTGACAATGGAATTGCCAACAACCTGGATCTTAAAATGGCACTTCAGAGAATTGAACAAGCGAGTGCCTCTGTGAATGTATCAAGGGGCATGCTTTTTCCAACACTGGGTGTTAATGCGGCAGTAGGACAGCGAAAATTTGGTGAATACACAATGGATGGGATTGGAAATTTTGATACCAATTTTTCACCAAACCTTACAGAAGATAAAAGGGTGCCCGAGCATTTGCCTGACTACTACGTTGGCGTGCAAAGCAGTTGGGAAATTTTTGCGTGGGGTAAGTTGCGCAATCAGAAGCAGTCAGCGTTGGCCAGGTATCTTGCCACTGAAAAAGGCCGGCATCTGATTGTTACCAGCCTGGTAGCAGAAATTGCAAAAAGTTATTACGAACTAATTGCATTAGATAATGAATTAAAAATCCTCAGAGAGAATGCAGCGCTTCAGCAAACCGCAGTAGAACTAATGACTATTCAAAAGGAAGCAGGGCGCGCTACTGAATTAGCAGTGAAGCAATTTTCCGCACAACTACTCAACACAAAAAGTCTGGAAGCACAAAAGCAACAACTGATTTTGCAAAACGAAAACAAGATAAATTTCTTGCTGGGCCGTTATCCTCAACCTGTGCAACGTGGCAATCCAATTCTGGAACAATCATTACCAGCGGAAATAAATGCAGGAATTCCTGCAGAGTTGCTAACCAGAAGACCAGATATTGCACAAGCCGAATTAAGCCTGCAGGCAGCAAAGTTCGATGTAAGTGCTGCGCGAGCTGCTTTCTTTCCTTCACTAGTGCTTTCTTCTTCGTTGGGGGTTCAGTCATTTCGTCCTGAAAAACTGTTCTTAACACCGGGTGCTATTGCGTATTCCATTTTTGGAGGCATCACAGCCCCCATCTTTAATCGCAATATCATTCGTGCAGGTTATCAAAGGGCATCTGCTGAACAGATGGGTATGTTTTATGAATATCAAAAACTGGTTATCAATGGCTTTCAAGAGACGGTTACAGAATTGCAACGAATAGAGAATCTTGAAACGGCTGCTAACTATAAACAACAGGAAGTAAATATTTTGCGTGATGCGGTATCTACTTCAAATGATCTTTACCTGGCCGGATTGGCATCATACCTGGAAGTAATCATGGCTCAGAAAAACGTACTGGAAGCCGAATTGCAATTAGCAGAAACGAGAAAGGAACAATTTTTCTCGGTGGTTGATTTATACAGGGCACTGGGAGGAGGCTGGCAATAAATTTTAAGCCACTAAGGTCTCACTTAATCCGAAATACACTGAGGTATAAACCAGCAACCCAGTAAAAGCATAATCAGAGTTCCCTGAAAATGTTTTTGTGTCTGTTGGGCATAAACTACTTCAGTATTGATTTATGATCTAAATATTTTAATTTTAGATTATAGCAATTACTAAACAATTTATCCTATGGCCTTGTGGGACAGAATCAAAAATGAATTAATCGACATCATTGAATGGACGGATGATAGCACCAATACCATGGTGTGGCGATTTCCGCGTCATCAGAATGAAATTAAAAATGGTGCTCAACTTACCGTGCGCGAAAGCCAGGTGGCGGTGTTTGTAAATGAAGGAGCCATTGCCGATGTGTATAAACCGGGCCGTGTTAAACTGGAAACTCAAAACATGCCCATCCTTACTACCCTTCAGGGTTGGAAGTATGGATTTAATAGTCCATTTAAGGTGGAGGTATATTTTGTTAACACCAAAAACTTCACCGATAATAAATGGGGAACAAAAAACCCTATCATGTTGCGCGATCCTGAGTTTGG
>JALOMN010000092.1 GCA_025455445.1 Cyclobacteriaceae bacterium | reverse complement strand
GCTGCTTCTTTGCGCGATACTGAAAACTGAGTGGCTCTAACATTTTTACAATATGAACATTGATAATGCTTCAGTATTTCCTTTGGGGAGCCATCTTCATTTCGTTCAATTACCTCTTCACGTGTTACCCGCATGGTATAAAAACCACAATTATGGCACTGTAAACCAATTAAGTGACCTTGATACTTTTCAATTTTTATCTCTTTGGTTTTATCGTCAATCCAAACGTCATAATCAATAGAAAAAATATCCTCCTCTGCCTTCATGCCTTCATCTAAATGAACGTCTTCCTCCTCTTCGGTTAGCATTTTCATGCGACCGCCTGTACTGGAGACACGTGGTGTATAACGGATACGTCTGAGTTTTCGGTTCAATATTGTGGGATAATAAAAATCAAGAACCAGTGTAGCGATATAGCCGATAAGTGTAGCACCTGCCACACCAAAGAACAATCGCACAAAGAATGACACTCCTATGGAGGACAATCCGTCACGATCGTAAAGGTTAATTACCATAGCAGTGGCTAGTCCCAGGCAATGAAAAACCCATTTATACCATTTAATTTCATTTGCATTTACAAAATCATGTCTCTCCTTCAAGTCCTTAATCAAAGATGCTTTGAGGTGATATACCAGGAAAATAACTAATGCTAATGCCACCATAACAATGGCTCCTATCAGCATTACATGATGAAATATGTTTAAAAACGCTTTTGATGATTCCATAAAACCAATTAATTTATGTGCAAAGGTAATTATTCAAACGCCCAAAGTAACTTGTTTTTCGATAGGTGGCCATTCAATTTTATATACCGAACCTATTGACTAACAATATTTTCTTAAAAAAGGGTAATTCAATGACCCAATTCTGCAGTTAATACGTAACGAATATAAAAGTTGAAATGATATTATCATACCACACGCCATGAACGGGAGCGTTATACTTCTAGAATTCGTTCCAGTTCGGCCGGAGAGTAATTAATCGATTTTATCGTCTTATTATCAGCCTTTCTATAAACCAGCCATTTGTCACCTTCCTGCCGATAATAACATTCTGTACCATCCTTAGCTTTATAAAAATCTACCGTAGCCTGTGCTTCGGCTTCTGTAACACACGCCTTACTCATGTTGGACCGCTGAACTTCCTCAAATAAGGCTTTAAATTTATCCGCCAGGCCAAACTCCAAAATAGCTCCTGACAGCACATATTGTATATCGCAAAGCGCATCCGCCACTCCTACAATATCATTCTCCAGTATCGCAACCTCCATCTCTTTTAATTCTTCCGCAATAAGGGCTACACGCAATTTACATCGGTTCTCATCGGGTATTGCCGGAGCAGGTAAAATTGGGTGTTTAAATGTGCGATGGAATTCTGCCACCATATTCAGGGCATCAGGTTGTTGCATATAGTTAAGGTTATAAACTTTTTCAATGATACATCTTTCTGGTGGAAAAAAGGAAGGAAATTCTAAAGGCTGTTTTGCCATCTTAAATGAAATGAGATTGCTGCTATCAGGCAGGGAGCATTATATTTGACCTTTTAAATTCAGGATGAAAAAGAATTTTGTAGAAGAACTTCGCTGGAGGGGCATGTTGCATGATATCATGCCCGGGACGGAGGAATTGTTGAACAAAGAAATGACCGCAGGGTATATTGGTTTTGACCCCACCGCAGACTCCTTGCATATCGGTCACCTGGTTCAAATCATGACGTTATTGCATTTTCAACAGTGTGGGCATAAGCCATTTGCATTGGTTGGTGGGGCTACGGGCATGGTGGGCGACCCGTCAGGGAAATCTGCAGAGCGAAATCTATTATCAGAAGAAGTTCTGAGGCACAACGTTACGTGTGTAAAAGGCCAGCTGGAAAAATTTCTTGATTTCTCGGAGGGAAGCAATTCTGCTGAAATGGTAAATAATTATGATTGGTTTAAAAACTTTTCGTTTCTCGATTTTATACGTGATGTAGGTAAGCATATTACCGTGAATTACATGATGTCTAAAGACTCGGTACAAAAACGCCTTGAGACAGGTCTTTCCTTTACAGAGTTTACTTATCAGCTTGTGCAGGGGTATGATTTTTACTGGCTTTATAAAAATAAAGGATGCCTCGTGCAGATGGGTGGTTCAGACCAGTGGGGAAATATCGTTACCGGCACCGAACTCATCCGAAGAAAAGATAATGGTGAGGCATATGCATTAACAACCCAGCTGATCAAAAAGGCTGACGGCACAAAATTCGGCAAGACTGAAGGTGGAAATGTTTGGCTTGATCCTAAAAAAACATCTCCCTATAAATTTTATCAATACTGGCTAAATACCTCTGATGAAGATGCTGCCAATTTTATCAGAATATTTACACAACACACCAAGGAAGAGATTGATGCTATTACCAGTGAACACGAGGTTGCACCTCACCTTCGAAAATTGCAACAAGCGCTTGCAAAAGATATTACTATTCGGGTGCATTCTGTTTCAGATTATGAAACCGCTGTAAAAGCATCCTCTATACTTTTTGGGAACTCCGTTACAGAAGATTTACAAGCACTGGATGAAGACACACTGCTTTCGGTATTTGAAGGAGTGCCTCAGGTAATTATAAGTAAAGATGCATTCAAACAATGTAATACGGTAACTGATTTGCTTTCAGAAATTACTCAATCCAAAATTTTTCCTTCGAAAGGAGAAGCAAGAAAAATGATTCAGGGAGGTGGGGTAAGTATTAATAAAATCAAACTTACAGACCCAAACGAAAAGCCTGCATTTTCACTTTTACAGAATAAGTATCTATTAGCGCAAAAAGGAAAAAAGAATTATTACCTGATAATAGCTGAGTAATATTATTTGGTCTTTAAAATAAAGACCACTCGACCTTTAGAACGCTCAGGTACTGCGCCAGCGGAGGTACGCTGAAGCGAGTTACGTAAGATTTCATCGCGCAATAGCTGTTCAGCTTTGGGGCTTAAGCCACGTTGTATTGTTTTGATACTTATTATTTCACCATCCGAATCACATTCAATTTCAAATTCAATTCTGCCATCTTCATTATCCGGCAGATTAGGAATTTTTGGTTCATCGGCCCATGTCCAGCCAGACATTGATAATCCAAATGGCCCATCACCACCGCCACCACCGCCTTGCTTTCCGTATAAAGCCTTGGCATCTAACTTACCTTCCGGGCTGCCCTTATCACCTGTCTTGCCAGCATCGTCACCCTGACTGGTGGCTGCATCTCCTTTCTTACCGGTAGTTGAGGTTGATTCCGTTGGTTTGACTTCTGCTTTTTCTTCCTTCTTAACTACTTCTTTAGGAGTTTCTTTTGGTTTGCTCTCTACTGGTTTCTCCTTCACAACTTCTTTTACAGTTTCCTTTTTTTCTTCCTTCACTACCACCGGGCTTTCTACTTTTGAAACCACTTGTTCCACTGGTTTTTCTGAGACTGGCTCATCTTCTGTTTGCTCTTGCTGCTCTGAAGCATTTGATTCCTGTTGCTGAGGAACATCTTCTGTCTGCTGTTCACCCGGACTTGTTTCAGGTTGTATATCACCTCCACCCTGTTCATCCAAACCAAAATTTAATTCAATACCATATTCGGGGAGCGGTGGATTAGGTGCACGCCATGCCATCATCAACATGAAAGCAAGTAACAGCAAACCATGAATACCCAAAGAGGCAATCAATGCAATTTGTTTGTTCCTTCTTTCCTGTTGTTCAGTCATAATTATTTTGGCTTGGTGGCTATGGATACTTTGGCCTCCAACTTGGTGGCTATGCCCGCTACGTAAACCATTTCTTTTGTAGGAACCATTTCATCAATATGTAAAATCACTACACCTTTATTACCAGCCAATCTGCTTTTTAGTTCACCTTCTAATGTCGCTTTAGTTACTTTCTTATCATTCACATAGAATTGAAGGTCTTTTGTTACGGTTACGGATACTTTTTGTACCTCTATTGTACTGGCTACGCTGGAAGGGAGACTTACCGGTAAACCAGAAGGGGTTACAAATGAAGAAGTAAGCATAAAAAATATCAACAACAGAAAAATTAAATCTGTCATTGACGCCATGCTGAATGCGGCATCTACTTTATTTCTGGATTGTAAGTTCATTTACTTATCTGGGTTCTTGTAACAGATCAATAAACTCAATCGAAGAATATTCCATTCTGTGCACCACTTTGGATACGCGAGTGACCAGAAAATTATAACCAAGGTATGCGATGATACCGACAATCAAACCTGCCACAGTGGTTACCATGGCCGTATATATTCCATCTGCTAATAATTTAGGACTAACCGATCCCTCTTCCTGAGCGATGGCTATAAATGCCCCTACCATTCCTATTACGGTGCCTAAAAATCCAATCATTGGTGCTGCCCCTGCAATTGTTGCCAGCACAGAGAGATTTTTTTCAAGACGAAAGACTTCAATCTTACCCACGTTCTCGATAGAAGCTTCAATATTTTTGAGCGGGCTACCAATGCGCGATACACCCTTTTCAATCATCCTGGCTACCGGAGTATCATGCTGAGAGCACAAGATTTTTGCACCATTGATATCACCTTTTTGTACTAGCTCTTTAATTTTAGACATGAAGGTATCTGAACTTACGTTGGCTTTGTTAATACTGATAAGCCGCTCTACGAATATGTAGATAGCTATTACTGAACATAACACTAAAGGAAGCATTAGCGGTCCTCCTGCCAGCGCCAACTCCCAGATAGAAATAGTTTGTTTAGCCGCCTCGGTTGGCATTTCAGTTACAATCTGAGTGAATATCATAAGTTTAAAAAATGGTATCTATTAGAAATTATTAATAAAAGACTCAGTATTTAATTACCCACACAGCATTTCCATATTTAGCTTTCAGGTTGTCTGCATTTGCTTGCGCATCTGCAAACGTATCGAAGTCACCGATGGTTAACCGGTGAAACTGCGACTTGCCAAAAGGTGGAATAATCTTGATAGCGGTTCCATCTTTGCTAAGCTTTTTTGCGTAATCCATCGAAAGATCAACATCAATTGCACTCGAAATCACCACATAATAACGGCTTGTTCTCCCAGAAAGTATTTCAATAGTCCCTTCAGCTGGAGCGGGCGGTGTAGCATTCAATCTTTCTTGCTCCAAACGTAAACGCTCTGCTTCTTCTTTTTCTTTAGCAATTCGTGCCGCCTCTTCTCTCTTAAGTTTGTCGGCTTCCTGCCTGGCAATAGCTTCTTTCTTTGATTTCTCCGATTGAGGAACAATTACATATTGGTAAATCAGGTAGCCGGCCACTAAAACAACCAGCCCGATTATTATTGCAATAACAACCGGTGCCTTTGATTTAGGCTCTGGTTCCGGCTGATAGTGATATCGCTCATCGGATGAATCATGTTCATCCGAATGAGATTCTTCCTGATTACCTGAATTGTCTTTCTTTTCCTCTGAAGATTCCAGAGGTTTGTAATCTAAATCGGGCAATCCAAAGTTATCATCATCATTAGTGCCTTCCTTTGATTTATCGTTTTCGGAAAAGTCATCTTGCTTTGCCATGATTATATTTTTGGTTTTGAGGTATTAGTACAAAAATAAGTTAATTTCTGCATAAATAGCTAAGATTAAAACATATAGCTAAGTCCACCCAACACTTGCAAACCACGCACCTGATAGTATTGATAAACCTGGTAATTGCTGCCGAGCAGGTTGTTGCCTTTCAAAAAAACTGAAAACTGTTGAGATACGAAATAATTCAATTTCAAATTTAGTTCCAATGCAGAGGGTAGTGTAACGATTGATGATGTTTCTATATCATAAGCTTTAATGCCACCCTGGCTAATCAAATCTGCATTGATTAAAAATTTATCAACCACCGTAAATCCGGAGTTCAAAGTAACCCGGTAAGTCGGACGGTGCCATGCAGCCTCCACCTTATCGGTTGAATAGGCATATAAATCGCCACGCAACATTAATCGCACCTTAGCTTGTTGATCAAAACTTAATTCACCAAAAAAATTCGTGCGTTGTGTGTTACCCTCATCATATTCAACAATAAACTTCGAGCGGTCAGTTGGATTATTCCGATAGAAGTAAAGGTCTTTCAAATTAGCTATTGAGAATCCGGTTGCGAAACCTACTTTATTCATAAGTTTACCTCTCACACCACCTAACAATTCCATATTGCGGTTTGTACTAAAAATACCCACATTGGCATCAAGCCATGGATTTTCATGTGCCATCGTATGAAGTGATACCTTATCAATATCACCGGTTAATGCGCCATAGAGTTCAAACGAGTTACTAATTTCATAGGACGCTTTTACGTCAGGGTAAAATTGAAATGAATTACGATTGCCAATAGTATCATTTTGCAGCACCACATTCACACCCGCAGTGAGTATAAGCTTATCGAGCAAGGTAAATTGATAGGCTGGTTTTACTTTAAAAATATGGCGGGGCTTAGCTTCTACTAATTCATCCTTCCTCGCGATTAAAAAATAGTCTGAATTAAGAATGATTTTTTGTTCATCTGAGATGTTGTATTTACTCTTAAAATTAAGGCTTACCTCACTTTCTGATGCAGCA
>JALOMN010000458.1 GCA_025455445.1 Cyclobacteriaceae bacterium | reverse complement strand
TCGGGGGCCATGGATACACCCACTTCCGGATAAGATTTAATGAGATAACCGATTATTAATTTGCTGCAGCAAACGTGAAGAGTTTCTAGTTCCGATGCGTATGGAAGAAGTGGTATCCTTCAATTTTATTTCTACAGCCTTAAATCCGCCAATATTATAAAGCATTCCATTTGGAATTAAACGAATCCCCCAGCCATAGTACCAAGGGTTTTTTACTTCTTCTACCGATACTATGTTTTGTAACATAATACGTTTCCGGATAAGTCCAATGCCGAAACAAATCGAAATCTCTTTTTCGTCAATCAGGGTAGTCATACCGTAAAACAAAATATAAATCACACTGAATAAAAGACTAAAAATAATTAATACGCTAAGGGGAATAGGCCTTTCACCACTTTGATTCACATACATATAAAATATGGCTACATAAATAGGAACAAAAAAAGCCAGTAACCACCAACCAAACTGAAATTCTTTATATCGTTTCATTTACCTGATGATTACTTTTTCATTTGTTCGAGTAAACTTCTGAATGAATGATGCGGGCCATCGGCCATCGCAATATTTACAAGCCAGGCTGGTACACTTCCACCCGGATCGATGTTTAAAGTATATACCACATTCAGTTTATTATTGGCAGCCTTAGTTATGTTCCAGGTTGCATTCATATAGGGCACACGGATGATTCCTTCTGTTGCAGGGTAGTCATGCTGAACATTTTGAATAGAAAAAAACAAGCCCTCTGTTTTTGTGTTGACAGCTTGAAACCGAACTATTAACTCGCGATCTTCCAAAGGCCAGGGCGCATCGATCAATGAACGATAAATCATATCATGCTCGTTGCTTTTGCTAAGTACCTTTGCCTCCACCATATTATACTGCCAGGTGGGATAATTCTTTACATCAAACAAAAATACTTCGAGCCCTTCTATAGAAATATTTTCAAGGGTAAACTCTGCTTTTTAGCGATTTAAATCTGGTGCTTTCAGGTTTACAGGTATATACTTTAACCCCATCCTTATCGCGCTTAAGCTCACACTCATTCGATTGACTATACACTTCAGTTACCACCAGACAAAATAGAATTGCAAACACTTTCATATCCATACTTTCATCAAAACTAATGGATCAACCATAACTAAAAATTGAAAGAATATTTTAATTCCAAACAAGCTACTGCTTCCAACCCCACGGTGCCGAAGGTGCGCTTATCTTTTTGGTTAGATCAAATTTCACTATAAATAATCTATCAGACCCAATTCGCCTCAGATTATAAGAAAATTCATTTTCATTAATTGTTATCCACCACACGTTGGTTGCGGCTGCAGGTATCAATTCTGCAGTATATGCATCGGCAGGAAAAACCTGAATATTTGACAAGCCCGGATTGGAGGCAGTGCCACCATACTGCGTTATCTTGTCTTCAGTGCCATCTTCATGACGGTGATCGTGCTTTAGTGTAATCCGGTTATCTTCCAACTTCAATACCCAGGTGCGCGATTTATCTTCACCCACAAAAAAAGGAATGCGAATAACATTACCATCACAAGCCCGCACATGCATAATCAGTTTCTTTCCGGTGAACGAATCATTGGAAGCAGTCTCACTAAGCGTGCCTTCATAGGCATTTCCGCAATGCTTTTGAAGCACCTCCCAGAATTGAACAGCTCCATTCTTATCCTGACCGTGGAGTTTAACAGAAAATGAAATGAGTAAGATTAGTAAAATAGACCGCAGCATTATATCCGGATTAAAGGTAAGTGTCGATTAAAGAAAACTAATAACAAACAGCCATAGGAAAATCAGTAAAACAGTGAAAGGAGCGATTCTTATTTTACCTTTTATTCATAACGTCACTCTCCTGCCAGTGCCTTTTTAATTTCTTCTGAATATGCTGGTATCGGGCCATGCTGACTGGCCACAAACGCACCCATCTGGTTAGCGACTGTTGCTGCTTTAAGTGCATCACCCTGTTGCATATAGCTGTGCATGAAAGCTGCACTAAAGGCATCTCCCGCTCCCACTGCATCAGCTACCTTTACGGGCACTCCAGGCACTTTGTGTAATAATCCCCGAACGAAAACCATGCAACCCTTATCGGCCGCAGTGATGATCATCAGATGAATATTATGATACAAGTCATGTACTCTTTTACAAAATTCCTCTTCCGCTAATGATTTACCAAAAAGTAAAGTTGATAACACAGGCACTTCATCCATATTCAGCTTTAATATGCTGCAATACATCAATGATTTTTTTAGAATGATGTCATTGTATCCTTTCTTGCGCAAATTCACATCATAAAACACTTCGCGGAAATAATGATTAGTGAGTAACTTCTGCAACGTATTGGAAGAAACTGTACTACGTTGGGCAAGTGAGCCAAAATAAAATACATCGAAATAATCTTCACGCAATAGCTGCAACGCCCGATTATATTCTATAAAATCATATGCCACATTTTCATGAATGATGTAATCGGGTTGACCATCTTTTAAGGTTACATCCACTACACCGGTTGCATGTTGCTCATCCCATTGAATGAGTGAAGAATTTACTTTTACCTGATCGCACATCTGAAAAGCCTTTTCACCCAGTTTATCCCTGCCCAGGCGCGAAACTATAAATGAGGGATTTCCGCATTGCGCTGCATGCGCAGCGAAATTAAAAGGTGCGCCACCAAGGTGTTGCTTACCTTCAATGATGTCCCATAAAATCTCGCCAAAAGCTAACACGTTCATATAAATCTTTTTATGCTATCAAAAAGTTATTTCGCCCAGATGGATGTTATATAGTTGATACTAAACTGTGAGTTTTTTTTTTCCAGCTGCACCCGGTTAAATGGCGCAGAAGGGAAAACAATATCAGTCATCACACGCTTACCATCATTTACAAACACTTCCACAGATGACCTGTCAAGATAGATCGCTATTTCTCTATCACTTAAAATGTTAATATCCATGCTGTGCATAGCCGGAAATTTTTCGCTGAATTGATGAATACCCGCTTCTGAGCGATCTATTACCAGCATTCCTTGTTGCAAGGAAATTACCAATCGTTCATTTCT
>JALOMN010000091.1 GCA_025455445.1 Cyclobacteriaceae bacterium | reverse complement strand
CTGGTTGCCTGTTGGATATCACTGGTTTCATACATCACGTTTCCTTCACGATTATAAATCATAAATGAGAAAGACGATGCAGTGGTAAGACCATATACCAAAAGCTGATCGTTTTTTCCGTCTCCATTAGGCGTAAACAGATTGGGGACAAACGCGGTTTCTTCAACCTGTATTTGCACACGTGCATCAATCGTGCAACCCACCGAATCCGTTGCCAATACTGTATATTCAATTGTTTGCAAGGGAGCGGCAACCGGGTTAAATATAGCATCATTACTCAAACCTGCAGCAGGTGACCATTTAAATTGTGTGGCCGTGCTGGTAGCTTCCAGCTGCACAGAATTACCCTTCAGAATTTGAAACACTTCACCATTTAATTTCAATTGTGGCTTACTCACCCGAATGGTAAATTCTTTTTGATAGTCACAACCGCTTTGACTTTGCGCACTCACTTTAATCACCTCGTCTTTCTTAAGAATAAAACTGATAGTGTCTTGGCCGGTGACAGGCGGAACGGTATTCCACGATACCTTCTCCCAGCCGGGTGCAATTCCTAATTTAATTGGTTTGTTTTCGCACGCATAAATAATTTCCTTTTCAGCAGCGGGCCCTTCATTCACATTAATCAACCACACTGTATTCTTTGAGCAATCAGCCCCTTGAGGCACGAATGAAAATATCGTATCATTCTCGATGGCTGTAAATTGAAGCGAATCAAATACACCCAGAAAACCCCGTGTAAGAGAGAACCAATATGCTTCTGTGGCTGAAACTAATGTGACCTCCTCATCTTTACATACCTGCACATCTTTAGTAGCCAAATCGAAACAAGGCACTACGCCTCCGATACAAATATTATAGCCACCGTTATACGCATTATCTACTGATTGAATCTGGTAGAAATAGCGGTTGTCGGTAAGACCTTCAATAATCTGAGAAGTATTGGTTCCCGCATTTCCATGTGATACGGTCATCCTGCGTTTACTGGTAAGATCAAACGTAGCCGGAATCAGTGTTGACTGCGCTGTACCCAACCAAAGGTCATATGTAATCGATACTCTGCTGGTAAGATCATCTTGCGGAGCTTCCCAATAAATAAACGTCTTATTGAATGCTGAAATCGCAAATGCATTGGTTGGGATTCCGGGCTTTTGATTCTCAATTGTATTCTCGTATTCATAGATCTTTAACCATTGTTGATTTAAAGAATCTATCACCTGGAACAGATCGAGATCGCCATCACGATCAAAATCACCCATGCGTTGAGTGACTAACCCCAGCGTATCAAGCTTAGTAATTAAACGACTTTGTGCGTAAATAGTATTAACTTTTTTAACCTGCACATCATATCCATAAATTAATTGATCTGCCAGGCCATCGGAGTTCATATCACCGGTAAAAATTTCTGCGCTTTGCAAGGAAGGATATGTATCCCGTATGCTGAAGCTGTCGGTTTTATTTAACCAGATTCGGTTGATGTATTGGTTTGATTCATCTTTTCCTACCGCCATCAAATCAAATAATCCATCTCCATTATCATCGATTGCAGAAATCCTGCCTTCTACCGCACGAGGCAATGGTTGGATGACAAACCTAAAATTACCCTTATTGGTAAATAGCAACATGGCGGGAAGTTGTGCTGCATTTGATCCGGATAAGATGAAATCGTTTTTACCATTTTTGTTAAAATCGAACACCTCAATGTCGGTTGTAGTTATGCCAAGCGTATCAAAAGCCAGCGTAAGTCCTGAGGTTGTATGTTGATAAATCCGGAGAAATGAAGTTGTGTTTTGTGTGCCGCTGGTAATCACATCTAACTTTCCGTCCTGATCAAGATCTGCAATTCGAAAAAGTGATGCATGATCTAATAATTTAGAAGAGCTTTTAGCGAATGTAAAATCTCCCTTATTCTCAAAAACAAACAGCGCATCGGTATTGAGCAGCGTTTTACCTGCCACCATTACATCTATCAAGTTGTCTCCATTCCAGTCTGATAATTGAATCGTTCCGCTTTTGAAGCCGGTGAGTTGGGTGACTTTTTTTACAAGCGATTCGCCCTTATTGTTTTGGTACGTAATAATTTTCATCTGGCCATTGGCTGCAATCCCTGTTACTACCAAATCCAACAATGTGTCGCGATCCAGCGCTACCCACTCAGCTTGAATATCGGTGAGTGGTTCATCGATATTCAACTGGGATATTTTCCTGAATTGCTGAGCGTGTGAAATTGATATCACCGCCAGCATAATCAAAATAAACCATATTATTCTTTTCATTTCTTTTCAGGATTAGCGGATACAATTTGAAAAGTGAAAGGCAATGAAATTTTTGCTGATACCGGTTTACCATTAAGCATGGC
The DNA here is from genome assembly GCA_025455445.1 of Cyclobacteriaceae bacterium. Taxonomy (GTDB): domain Bacteria; phylum Bacteroidota; class Bacteroidia; order Cytophagales; family Cyclobacteriaceae; genus ELB16-189. Next base: position 4,226 of record JALOMN010000091.1, on the reverse strand, counting down.
TGGCTTCCACGCTGGCATATTTTCTATCAGACGCACCGCCTCTTTATCAAAGGCCTCACCTAACGAATTCAGAATTTTTATTTGCACAGGTTTACCTTCTTTATCAATCAGAAAGGTAACGGAAACAATTCCCTGGATCGAATCTTTCATTGCCTCAGCCGGATAGCGCAATTCACTGGCAAAATATTCATATAAGTTCTGGTAACCTTCTTTCGGCTCTGCTTCCTGATATTGAATATCGGTTGAAGGCGTTTCTGGTTTAACTTTTTGAACATTCTCCTTTTTCTTCTCCGTTGGCTTGGCATCTTCAGTCTTATTCATATTGCCCGCTGACATATCGTCTCCCCTGCCTTCTGAAACATAAGGGCTCGGTTTTTTAGGTACTTGAGCCATATCATTTGAAACGACTAATTCGCTTGATTGATCATCCGTGTTCGTTGAGGCAGATTCATCGGGCATGCTTACATAAACCAATACAGCAATACTTGCGATACCTAAAAATATAGTAGCATTCCGAAACCGGTTTTGCTGCGATTTTTTCTGAGCCTTATGTTGATTAACCACCGAATCAAAATTCATATAGCCACGGATTTCCTCATCCGTTACATGTGGTCGATTTTTCATAATCTTTAATGTGTTTTTCATCTCTTTTGGAGGAATAGTTTTTTCATTTTTTCAAGTATCCGGTAGGTGCGCACCTTGGCATTGTTTTCCGTAATGCCAAGAATGTCTGCTATCTCTTTGAAGGGTCGTTCTTCAAAGAACCTTAGTTCAATAACATAGAGCTCATCCTCTTCAAGTTTCTCAAGAATGGCGGGCAGCTTATTTTCCCATTCTTCCAGAGTTTGGTCAGCCGTAAGCTCAGTAAACAAATTCTCAATCATGGAGTCTTCCAATACTACAGTGCGGCTGCGTTTAGTCTTGCGGAAAAACTCATTGCATTGGTTAATAGCGATTCGAAACAGCCAGGCCGAAAAAGGAAAACCCCGAAATTGATATCGCCCGAGATGTGATAAAGCATTTAGAAAAACCTGCTGCGTTAAATCTCCGGCCAGGTCTTTATCACCTACCCGATGCAATACAAAGAGATAAACCCTTTTGAAATAGGTCTCATACAATGGCCGAAAGTCATCCGGATTGGCCATGGCCAATCTTATTTGCTCGTCTTCTGCGAGTTGACCTATTGACATCACACTGGCTGTTGTTTCTTTCATGTACTTGCTTCTTGCTACTAAAATGCCGGGCTACTAAAAAGATACATCTATCCTTCAGAATAAATTAATAAAGTGTCAAAAAATAAGTCATTTCAGTCAAAACCCTGATTAATTGAATGTTTTAAAACAATTGATATCGTAAGGCCTGATGGCAAATTGAAGAGCACGAGCCCAGCTCCCTATCACTTTGGCTTATAAGATGGTACATCAGCGACTGAACTACTAGCTGTTATCGGCTATTAATCATAGCTGAACGGTATGGTCCAGTGACTTTACAATATAGCCCGTTGAATAATAAAATTTCAGCTACCTAAAAATCAAATTGTTATTTGAAATATATTGCATGCCCAAAGCATTTTCAGGAAATGAACGTGCGGACTAATGCCTTTCTATTTGCAAATTATTCTATTGACTAACCTTATATTCCATATCCATGCAACACGATGAAGTATTTAAAGAGCCTAAGAAAAAGGTAGAGGACTTTAGCTTTAACAAAACTGTAGTAAAAGTATTTGATAATATGGTCACGCGTTCGGTGCCTTTCTACCTGGAAATGCAACGCATGATGACTGAAATAGCACAGGATTTTGCAACCCCAGGTTCTACCGTATATGATTTGGGATGTTCTACCGGCACCACGTTAATAAACCTGCACCAGGTGGTTCCACCCGATGTGAAGTTTGTTGGCTATGATAATTCAGATGAAATGGTGGCCCAGTGCATTGAAAATTTCAAAGCAAGTAATGTGGATCGTGAATATGAAATCCGCAATCACGATTTAAATACCGGAGTAAAAATTGAAAATGCGTCTGTGGTGGTGCTTTGCCTTACGTTGCAATTCATCCGACCTTTGTATCGCGACAAACTCGTGCAGGATATTTATAACCAGATGAATCCGAACAGCTGCCTTATTTTAATTGAAAAGGTGTTAGGAGAAGACTCTCTGTTTAACCGTCTTTTTATAAAATATTATTACGACTTCAAACGCAGAAATAATTATAATGACATGGAGATTGCACAAAAGAGAGAGGCGCTTGAAAACGTGCTGATACCTTATAAATTGATGGAGAATCGTGAAATGCTGCTGGGCAAGGGCTTCCGCTACTGCGAAGTGTTTTTCAAATGGTATAACTTTGCCGGATTAGTTGCTGTAAAATAACCTGAACCCCAACCCTATGATGGTCAAGATTGGAAATTTCTTTTTTCATTACAGAAATATTCTGCTTCCGATATTCTTCTTGCTGATTCTGGTTCCTTCCCCGGAACTGTTCGCAAACCCTACTCACGCGCTGATCATTGGCTTTGGCATCGCCATCACCGGACAGTTAATTCGTTTCCTTACTATTGGATTAGTATACATTATCCGGGGCGGACATAACCGCAGAATACATGCAGAAGATTTAGTCTCCACTGGTATTTTCGCGCATTGCCGTAACCCCTTGTATGTTGGAAATATTGGTGTAGCCATTGGTATGGGTGTGGCCTCCAACTCAATATTGTTTTTCTCATTCATTACCCCGATGATTCTTTTCATCTACATCGCTATTGTAGCCGCAGAGGAAAATTTTCTGCGCAATAAATTTGGTGCGTCTTATGATGAATATACCCAACGGGTAAACCGCTGGCTGCCAAATCTGAATGGAATCATAAAAACATTTCAGGATCATCGCTTTTCATGGAAGCGCGTGTTGCTTAAAGAATATAACTCTACTTACGTAGGAATTATCCTGGGTTTTCTGCTTGTCATCAAAGCGCAATATGAACATCCCGAACTGTATGGTGATTTTAAAGAAGCCCTACCCACACTAGGCATCTGGATGGGGGCCATCACCTTCGTATATCTTTTAGTGAAAGTACTTAAGAAAACTCATACGCTGGTTGCGGATTAATTCCGAGTAAAAAAATTAAACGCTCATAGTAAAACCATTTAATCATTCGATTGGTTAAATGGTTTTTGCTTTAGACTCTTTTTAGGAAATACTTTGAAGGGTGTTCAAAACCTTTGAATCATCTTACTTAATTTTTACCACACATACGTGCCCACTGCACCCGCTGACAGCGTTGCAGTAGCGTTCTTGTTTTTATAATTGATGGAAAATGATTTATCAGAATTAGTATCGTTTACCACTATCAATACCTTTCGTCCGTCAGGTGTAAGATAAGCGACATTATGTAGATTATCGACCACATTCGAAGCGATGCGCACCGAACCAGGCTTCACAAATTTTGAAGCATGTGCGATGATGTAATAGGAAACATTTCGTGAAACCATACCGGTGCTGCTGTTAATCGTGAGGGCTCCCTGGCATAAGTTACAACCGCCATCATTAGTATGGGGATCAAAATTTTCGTCAGCAGCCAGATTCCATTCCAATACATTGCGGCTCCAGTTGCGGGGTGCGCCTACGATAAGATTTTTCACATGCCAGCGAAGGTCACCACCAAAATCACCCTGGCCACTGGTCCATTGCTCAGTGAAGTACACATGCTTGTCAGGATGCGCATCATGCACCTTGCTAAGTGCACTGATGTCGCCCAGATACATGTGAAAGGCTGTACCATCTACAAATGGTTTTGTCTGTGGATCATTTAGTATTGCAATCGGATAATCAGGATGATCGCAGTTGTGATCAAAAATAATAATCTTAGTGGCGATTCCGGCTTGCTTAAATGCCGGCCCCAGATGATTTTTGACAAACTCATTTTGCTCTGCACTGGTAAAAGTCATGCTAGGTGTATTACCCGGATGCTCTGGTTCATTCTGTACAGTAATCGCATCAATTGTTATTCCTTCTTTCTTCATTTCCTGGATATACTTCACAAGGTACTGAGCATACACAGGATAGTACTCAAGCTTTAGCGTGCCTCCTTTTGGCAATCCGTTACTCTTCATCCAGGTGGGTGCGGACCAGGGACTGCCCATAATTTTAATATCCGGATTGAGCATTAAAATTTCTTTCAACACAGGAATGAGATTAACTCGATCCGGAGCGAGCGAAAATTTAGAAAGCG
>JALOMN010000090.1 GCA_025455445.1 Cyclobacteriaceae bacterium | reverse complement strand
ACACCCATCATTTTTACAATTAGTGTGCGTGTCGCACGGTTGGCCGCATTGATGACACACACTTATGATGTCTTCAGAGATGCGTTCACCAAGACGTTCATCAAATACAAAATTTTTTCCGATAAATTTATTTTCGAGATTCTCTTCTTTTACTTCCTGGGCGTATTTAATAATGCCGCCATCTAGCTGAAATACATTTTTAAAACCAATATGCTTAAACCAGGCGCTTGCTTTTTCACAGCGTATACCACCGGTACAATACATCAATAGGTTTTTCTCTTTTTGGGTATGCAATAATTCTTCTACTACCTTCAGTTCATCGCGGAAGGTATCCACATCCGGACATATTGCATTTTTAAAATGACCAATTTCACTTTCGTAGTGATTGCGCATATCTACTATCACCGTATTGGGGTCATCCGCCAGTCGATTAAATTCCACTGCATTTACATGCACACCACAATTGGTAACATCAAATGTTTCGTCATTCAATCCATCGGCCACAATCTTTTTTCTAACCAGAATCTTAAGCTTGAAGAAAGACTTTCCGTTATCATCCACTGCGATATTTAAACGCACACCATTGAGAAAATCAATTTGATAGAGTTTACTTTTAAATTCTGAATATTGAGCGGTAGGAACACTAACCTGAGCATTGATGCCTTCTTTGGCTACATAAATTCTGCCCAGCACATGCAATTCCTCTAAAAGCTTATATAACTCGTTGCGAAATAGAGGAGGGTCGCTGATAAGGTGATATTTGTAAAATGAAATGGTTGTGCGTTGTTCATTACTGCGTATCAGTTGTTCCTTCAGCTCTTGTCCATTGATTCTGTTATACAGTGCCATGATTTTAAAAATAAACGCACAAAGGTAGCGATTTTTGTACTTATGGGCAATCTAACCGGTTAGTCTACAATTAGTTGGCAGGTTTCAATTCGCCCCTCAGTAACTTGTTATAATCTTCACATTGCAGCTTGCCCGTATGGTTGCAATAACCGCACGTTTTATAGGTATTACTGATGTAGCCTTTTTTTATGATTACGGTGGTTCCATTACATACCGGACAAATTACTTTTCCGGAAGGTCCGCAATCAATATCATAGTCATTAGAAAGCACCGTAGCCGCTTGTTTTGCTTCTTGCTCTTTTTCCTTCAACAACTCATTCTCTGACTTTAGTTTCCACATCACTGCTTCTTGAGAGAACTGCCCTGCGGTACCTTTCAATTGGATATATTTATTTAACCAGTCAATGCTTTGTTTATACTTACCCAGGAAAAAGGAATTTTTACCAAAATAAAAAGTAAGATCAGAGGGTACACTTTTTACATTTTTTAAGATGTAAAGAAATTTATCATTCGCTGCTGAGTATTCTCCTGCATCCAAGAGCATTACCGCTGAATCAAGCTGCATGGTTATTAAGCGTTGCTTCTCGGCTTGCCGCTGGATTTCCAGTTGGCGAAGTTTTTCTTTCTCGGTTTCGCTCTGAGAAAAAACTGAAAATGAAATGCAGATTAATACACTGCAAATTGAAATGACTTTTTTCACTGAATACAAATTCACTTGGTAAAATCTTCTTTACATAAATTGAGCCACTTCAGCGCAGCCAGGTGGAAAATATTTTCTTTAACTGTAGCAGGAAGGTCCATCTCTTCGATAAACTTTCCAATTTCGAGATCGCCCAATGGAAAGGGGTAATCCGAACCCAACATCACTTTATCTTCACCTTGTAATTTAATCACGTACTCCAGCATGAGAGGGTCGTGTGTTACACTGTCTACCCAAAACTTCCCTAAATAGTTACGTGGGTTCACATTGTTATCAATTGCCACTAAATCAGGTCTGCATTCAAAACCATGTTCTATTCTACCGATGGTGGGAAGGAATGATCCGCCCGCGTGCGCAAACATTACTCTGAGCTTTGGCAATCGCTCAAATATTCCACCGAAAATCATAGAACAAATGGCACGTGAGGTTTCAGCAGGCATACCAACCAGCCAGGGTAACCAATATCGTTGCATTTGTTTTTCTCCCATCATATTCCAGGGATGAACCAATACTGCTAAACCAAGTTTTTCACAGGCTTCAAATACCGGATAGAAGCGTGCCTCGTTTAGATTTTCATCATTGATGTTAGAACCAATCTGAATTCCTTTTAATCCAATCTCTTTAATGCGTTCAAGTTCTTTCACGGCTAATTCGGCATCCTGCATCGGCACGGTGCCCAAACCAATATAATGGCGGGGATACTTCTGTACCAGTTTCGCGATATTATCATTCAGAAATTCGGATAGACTGAGACAATCCAATGGTTTTGCCCAGTAGGAAAACATAACTGGGATGGTGCACACTACCTGCACCTGGGTATGATATTGCGCATACTCTTCGATGCGAACTTCGGCATCCCAGCAATTTTCTTTGATCTCGCGGAAAAACTGGTTTCCGCGCATCATTTTGGCAAAACCTTTTTTATGATGCTGCAGATAAATGAAATCGCCATAACCAAACTTCTCACTCCAGTTGGGCATTTTTTTAGGAAGGATGTGAGTATGCGAATCAATCTTGAGCATGTGTATGGACTAATCCCGTAAAGGTAGAAATTTTATGAGCAGATCAACGAATGGTTTTCTCCCGTTCTTCCAGAATATGCAAATGATGTTGAATGTGATAAACCGAAAAGAATAACATTTCCCTTATGGTGATTTTTCCGAGTAAAGGATGGGGCAGAAGATATTGGTCGAGGTGACTTTCGCTGTACTTATTCATCAGCCGGTAAATGGTATCGCTTTCCTTTTTGAACTTATTGAGTAGCTTATCTTTTTGACTCCAGGATATTACAGGTGGGATAAAAGGTTTGCTGGCAGTTCCTCCTGCTGCTAGTTTCTGATGATAACGCTCTACGAGTTCTGAATACGTTCTTGGCTTACGGTTTGGGTTGCCAAACAACAAACGCAAAACAAATTGCGGAAGGCGCAAAGCAAGGTTTACAGGTGATAAACTTTTGTTCAGGTGATCAATATTCTGACCTACAGACCACTTTCCATTTGGGCATGCTTCAAATTGTGAAGAAGTCTGCTGCTGCACGAAACGGATCATTTGATCCGTATGTGTGCGCAGCAGACTTCCAATAAATGCTTTGTCTTCCATTATAAACTCCAGCCCGCGCGGTACTCTCGTTTTACATAAGCATTAGCTTCATCGAAGTTGGTAATCTTCATATTCTTAGCATCCCATAATAGTTTCTTCCTTCCGGGAAATCCTTTATTCGTGCGCATGTTATAACTTCTAAGTGCAAGGTTGCCCATCAGCACAGCCTCCGTAAAGGGTCCTGCAAATTCAAAAGGTGAACTTACTTGCATGTTGCCGTATCCCGCAAGGCATGCATCTACCCACTGTGTATAATGTCCTGCTTCACCACCGGGTACTCGTGGCAAGGTTGCAGGGGGTAAAGTAATTTCTTTCATTCTGGAGGAAGGCAAGAGGATAGGAGGGCGGTCGTAGTTTCCGATTAGTTTACCTTTAGTTCCTTCAAAGATGTAACCGTTGCCACCATCGCCCATCATTTCATCGGGAAGCATTTCTTCCGGACGTTTGGGAACAAGACCTCCGTCCATCCAGGTGAAGTTGATATTGCCCTTTCCATCGGTGCGCGGAAATTTTAAATGTATGATGGAGGAAGCGGGGCAGCTCTCTGGATAGTCAGCAAGTTTAAAGAAGTCTGCCCACGCGGTGGTGGCGCTGCACTCTACTTCAGAAGGATAATCAATTGGCAAAATCCGGAAGGCTGCATCCATGATATGACAAGCCATATCACCCAATGCGCCAGTTCCAAAATTCCACCAGCCACGCCAGTTGAAAGGATGGTATGCCGGATTATATTCTACTTGTTTCACTGGGCCTAGCCACAAATCCCAATCAAGTTCTTTCGGTATTTCATGCTTACCGGTAGGCGTTGCTATTCCTTGCGGCCATACCGGACGGTTGCTCCAGCATTGCACAGTGTGCACATCACCAATTAAACCAGCATCTACCCATTCTTTGGCAATACGCACATAATCGGCTGATGCATACTGGTTACCCATTTGAGTAACCACTTTATATTTCTTTGCAGCTTCGGTGAGCATGCGCGCTTCGTAGATATCATGCGTGAGTGGCTTCTGCACATATACATGTTTGCCGCGCTGCATGGCAGCCATTGCTGCAACCGCATGTGTATGATCTGCTGTGGAGACTGAAACAGCATCAATATTTTTAGATTCTTTGTCCAGCATCACTCTGAAATCCTTGTAATTCTTCGCGTCTTTAAAATTCTTTCTGGATTCCGCGGCTTGCCTGTCATCTACATCGCATAGAAATGCAATTTTGGCTTTTGGATTTTTTGCGAAACCGGTGAGATCACTGGTGCCTTTTCCACCCACACCAATGCCTGCAATGTAAAGTGTATCACTGGGTGCGGTAAAGCCCGGGCCACCCAGCACAAAACGCGGAACTATTGTAACTGCTGCAGCACCTGCGGCTGCTTTCTTAATGAAACTTCTTCTTGAAATCATATAGAATAATGGATTAAAAGTTAAAAGGTCTGCAGCCTGAAGCTACAGACCTTTTGCATATTTATTTAAAAAATTTGAATTCAAAATCACAGACTGTATCCTTCGCGATACGTGCGTTTTACAAATTGATTTGCGTCATCGAAGTTGGTAATCTTCATGTTTGGTCCATCCCACAGCAACTTGATGTATCGTCCAGGAAAATCAAACTGATCTGGCCTGCCATTGGGTCTTGGTTTGCGAATATCAAAACTGCGAAGTGCCAGGTTCCCCATTAAAATACTTTCTGTAAGCGGACCTGCAATTTCAAAATCAGAACTCAATTCAATTTTGCCATATCCTGCAATACAAGCATCTACCCATTGCACATAATGACCAGGTTCGGAGCCGCCTTCTACACGCTTATATTTTTGTGGAACTGTTGTTTCCTTGGTTTTTGTTGTAGGCAGTAATTGCGGATTGATTCCATATGTGCCGCACATCATCTTTCCTTTTGTGCCAATCATATACACTCCATTACCACCATCACCAAATACTTCATTGGGTCCAAGTTCATCAGGTCTTGCGGGTTGTATACCACCATCCATCCAATGAAACTTAATATCAGGCTTTCCATTTTTTCCGGGGAATTTAAGCGTGATATGGGAAGAAGGTGGACAACTTTCAGGGAAGTAGCCGCGTCTGAATTCACCCACATATACACTACCTACACTACATTCTACTTCACTCGGATAGCCCAAGCCAAGGGTGCGGAAAGCTGGTTCAATAATATGGCACGCCATATCGCCTAAGGCTCCGGTACCATAATCCCACCAGCCACGCCAGTTGAATGGAACCAGGTTTTCAACATAGTCTTTATAGGGAGCTGTGCCTAACCATAAATCCCAATCTAATTCTTTCGGTACTTCAGCTTTCTTGTCTGACCACGGAATTCCCTGAGGCCATACAGGACGGTTAGTCCAACAGTATACTGTATGCACGTCACCAATCACTCCGGCATCAAACCAATCACGCATCTGGCGCACGCCATCTCCGGAAGCACCCTGATTACCCATCTGAGTAACAACTTTGTATTTCTTGGCGGCCTCTGTAAGCATGCGGGCTTCATAAATATCATGCGTTAAAGGTTTTTGAACATACACATGCTTGCCTAATTTCATTGCGGCCATTGCCTGCACAGCATGCATATGGTCAGGAGTGGAAACAGTAACGGCATCAATGTTTTTGTGTTCTGCATCCAGCATCCTGCGGTAGTCTTTATAAAATTTCGCTTCCGGAAAGCGTTTCACCGAAGTGGATGCTCTTCGTTCGTCCACATCGCATAATATATTCACTACTGCCTTTGGATTTTTTGTGATGCTCGTTAGGTCGCTTTCGCCCTTACCGCCAACACCAATACCTGCTATGTATAATTTGTCACTTGGTGCAATAAAACCTTTACCCAGCACATGGCGTGGTACTATTGTAACAGCGGCAGATGCTAAACCTATGTTCCTGATAAATTTTCTTCTGGATGTCATCTCTGTAAAATTTTAGTTTAAGAAATTATTAAGCATCAAACTTCACACTTTCATTTAGTGTGCGTTCGTCATATTTCAAACCGTATTGATCGAGTACATCCTGGGGCACGCCATCCCACTGATTGGGTTTATTACCTGCATAACCAAGATCTTTAATTCCTATTTCGCTTGTGAAGAATCCACAGGCAGTTAAATCGCGCATTGTATTAAAAAATGCCACGCCTTGTTTCATTTCAGGTTTGGCTTTTTCCGGAAAGGCAATTTCATCTACCATTTCGATTTGTTGTGCCGGTTTGCAAGATGCGAAGTCGGCATTAAAACTTTTCATGCATTGAACATCGAGCCATTTTAATCCACCCCGTAAGGGCACCTGGTAGCGGGGCATATCCTTCACTATGAACTCAATGAATTCCGGAACTTTCGCATCGGTGGCAGAACCAGAAACATCATCTTTTGGAATTATAATGTCGCATAAGATACGAATGGTTTTCATCTCATGTTCATCAAAGAAAGTTTCGCTC
>JALOMN010000089.1 GCA_025455445.1 Cyclobacteriaceae bacterium | reverse complement strand
TTTCATTTCAAAGTTATTTTTTCTTTTTGATATTTGAGCCATGTCATTAAAAACGAAAGTAAAAGCCGGAAACATCACTAATTTGAGCGATGCACGCTATTGTGCGGGTATGGGTGTAGATTGGCTCAGTTTTCCAGCTGAGAAAGTAAATCCGGTTAAGTTTAAAGAAATTACAGACTGGGTTACAGGCCCGCAGTTTGTGTTGGAAGCAGAAGCTCTTGAGAATAGTATGCCAGTTTCAGATTATTCAGTATCCACGCTCCAGATTTCCTATTCACAATTAAGTTGGATTAATGAAATACCGGGTAAAGAATGGATGGTGACCATTCGCTTGTCGGATTGGATCAAATCCGAATCGGAACTGCTTGCTCAAAAAAAGAAAATCATCCAATTGATTGTCACGTTGGATGATACTCCGAATCAACAAGCATTGCTTGCTTCCATGCGCACGCACTTTCAGGTATTGATTGAATTTAACAGTGCGGAGCAATCTCTTAATGAAATGCTATCATTACCGGCAGACGGTATCAACATAACTGGAAGCAATGAACTGAAACCTGGACTTAAGGATTTTGATGCGCTTTCTTCTGTGTTGGAAGAATTGGAAATAGCTGACTAATTAAAATCACTTTTAAATTTTGTCATTACACGGATCACTGCCTTTTCAGTAATATCCGGTATTTCAATATTCAAAGGAGGCTCATCCAACCACTGTTTAATTTTTTCTACCGACTTATTCTTTAACTTCTTAATCACCGGAACACCTAATTGCTTCAAAGCCGCAGCATTGCATTGCTGTTCATATTGATTTTTCATAGGTATCACGAGCAACTTTTTCTTGAGATACAATACTTCAGCCGGTGTTTCGAAACCAGCTCCGCAAATAACACCGGCACTTGACACTACACTTTCTACAAATCCCAAATTATCAATTGGGAATACCGATATTCTACCGATGTGGTAAGGAGTAGCAACATGTTTTGAAAAGATATGAAACCTTGCACCTGGAAGATGCATGAACAACTTTACCAATTTCTTGTCATCGTACGCGGGAAGGTAAACTGAAATATGCCCATGGTTTTCAGGAATAGATTCGCGCACTACTGCACGCACCACCGGGCTAAAAATATTTTTATCATAGCCGGCAAAATGAAAGCCCACGTAGGAATTTACCGGTGCGTAATTTTTCAAAATCCATTCGCCAAAAGGATCCTTTACTTTGGGACGCGGTGATTTTTTTGACAAAAAAGCAGACTGATGACTCAGCGCGATACAAGGAATGTTTTTCCGTTTGCAAGCCCAGGCAGATATTGGCTCAAAATCATTAATCACTAAATCATAGGACTCAATCGGAAAGTCATTGATCTCTTTAAGTATTCTGCGTGTGCTGTTCTCCTTGGCTGTTTTAATAAAATCAATCCCACCCTTTCGGTTAGGGAAGAAACTAAGTCCTTGCGAAGTATATTTGACCGGATAAGGCAATTTGATATCTGATTGCGCTCCACTCACAAACAAATCAAGCTTACCAAATTTCTGTATTTCAGGTATCACATCATGAGCCCGGCTGATGTGACCATTTCCGGTACCCTGAATTGCATATAATATTTTCATCGCTTATGTGTAAGAAACTCGCTGACCAAATCTTTAAATATTTCATCATTGTTGCGATCTTCCCGGGCATGTTTAGATAACTTGATATGTTGGGTCTTTACGTCTGAAGCATACCTATATATTTCCCATGCGCCTTCGTTGTACTCGAGTGCGGTAAGATTTTCCACCCAATCACCCGAGTTTAAATACATCACTTCACCTTCGCTATTAGCTATGATTTTCTTTTCAGGATGGTGTATATGACCGCATACTACGTAATGATATTGGTTGGCAATGGCAATTTCAGCTGCCGTTTGCTCAAAGTCATTGATGAATTTAATCGCCTGCTTTACGCTGTCCTTCACTCTTTTAGAAAGTGATATTTTACCCTGGCCAACTATTTTTAGCAGAAAATTTACGAAACGATTGATTAGTATCAGTGCATCGTATCCCATCGCCCCAAGATGCGCAAGCCACTTGGAATGCTGCATCGTTACATCAAATACATCGCCATGAAAAATCCACGCTGATTTACCATTCAGTGTAACCACTTTTTTATTCGCAATTTCAAATGACCCCATTTTAAATCCGGCAAACCTGCGCAGCATTTCATCATGATTGCCTGTCAGGTAGGTTACTTTCACACCTTTGGCTATCAGGTTTGTTACATGTTTTATCACTTGCATGTGCGACTTGGGCCAGTATCGTTTGCTGAACTGCCACATATCTATGATATCACCGTTAAGTATGATGCGCTTGGGTTTGATGGACTTCAGGTAGCGAAGTAATTCCTCCGCGTGACAGCCATACGTGCCAAGATGCACGTCTGAAATGATTACAAGTTCTACTTCTCTCTTTCGCTTTTTACCCACAGAATTTTTTCAAAGTAAACTCTTTATAGTGATCGCAAATTGAAGCAGAAATTAAGATTGTGTTAAGTAACTCCTCAGGAAAACGTAAAGCGAAGGTATTTAATCTTCTCGCCCTTGGATGCAAACATCTCTTCATAACGCGTTTTAATGTCATAACATTCAGGACGCAGATGAGATTCATATAAATCATGCGTGTATTCAAAATCGCGGATGTCGCTACGCAAGGCAAGTTGTTCCAGGGTGAAATTGAATAAATCGGTGTTGTCTGTTTTAAATCTGAAATAGCCGCCCGGCTTCAGAAGTTTCTTATACATTTCCATAAACCGCATTGCAGTAAGCCTGCGCTTTATATCGCGTATCCGCGGACGCGGATCCGGAAACGTAAGCCAGATTTCATCTACTTCTCCCGGTTCGAAAAAACTTTCAATAAATAAAATATCGGTGCGGAGAAATGCCACATTATTTATTTGATCTTCAACTGCCCAGGTACTTCCCTTCCAGATACGGTCGCCCTTTTTATCCACACCTATAAAATTTCTCTCAGGCATAATGCGCGCCATATTTACAGAATACTCTCCCCTGCCGCATGCAAACTCTACCGTAATCGGATTAGCATTTTTAAAGTAAATCGAATTCCAGTTTCCTTTAATATCCTGGTACAATTCCTTACCAGGTTCAATTACATTTTCGCGACTAGCAATAATTTCAAATCGCTTAAGCTTGCTCTTCATATTATCCTTACACTATAAATTATCAATCTCAGCTACGACAAAGGTGCTACCTCCCACAAAAATAAAATCGTCATGGTTACTATTGCGTTTGGCTTCCGCGATTGCTTCATTCACATCGGCAATTACCATACCCTGTAAGTCTGCTGCTTCCGCCCGTTGCTTTAACTCCGTAGCAGGCATCGCCCTCGGGATTTTTGCATTACAGAAATAATATCTGGCATATTTAGGCAAGAGCGACAAAATTTTAGAGATGTCTTTATCTTTAACCATGCCCAAAACAATGCGCAATTGATTGAATTGCATTTCATTAATCTGACTGATTATTTCCTGCATGCCACCTTCATTATGACCAGTATCGCAGATAGTAAGGGGATTGATTCCGATGGTTTGCCAACGACCTTTCAAGCCGGTTTGAGTGGTCACTTTGCTTAACCCATCCTTGATTTGCATCACCGAAATAGAAAATCCATTTTCATTCAACACCTGCACAGTAACCAATACACCTTGCAGGTTTTTTCTCTGGTAGCTACCCATCAAATCCAGTTTCACAGAATAAGAGCGAGGGTAATAAGTAACATCATATTCGCCCGCGGCCGTTCTTTGCACTGTGCAATAACTGGTAGCCGTAATCAATCGACACCTTTGTTTCAATGCTTGCTCGGTGAAAACAGGTTTTAACTCATGTTGATATTCACTTAAAACAACCGGCACATGTTTTTTTATAATACCCGCCTTTTCAAAAGCAATTTTCTCAAGCGTATCACCCAATATATCGGCATGATCCCAACTGATATTAGTGATGAGTGAGACAATGGGTGTTATTACATTGGTTGAATCCAGTCTGCCGCCAAGTCCCACTTCAACTACCGCAATGTCTACTTGTTGTTGCGCGAAATAATCAAATGCCATCACCACGGTAATTTCAAAAAAGGAAGGTTTAATAATCTCAATGGTGGGTTTTATACGTGCAACAAAGTCAACCACAAACTCTTTACTTACTTCTATCCCGTTTATGCGAATGCGCTCTGTAAAATCTTTGAGATGTGGAGAGGTATATAATCCAGTTTTATATCCGGCCGATTGTAATATCGATGCCAACATGTGAGAGGAACTACCTTTTCCATTGGTTCCGGCAATGTGTATGGACTTGAATTTTAAATGCGGATTACCCAAGGCTTCGCATAATGCAAGGGTGTTAGTAAGGTCTTTTTTATAGGCTACTGCACCCACACGTTGAAACATGGGGAGGTTATTATATAAATAGTCCAGCGTTTCCTGGTAGGTCATGAAATTTAAATCACGCAAAATTAGATTTATCTGAGACGAAACAAATAAAAAAGTCCCGGCTGTCCGGGACTTTCTTTAGTACTATTTAACCGAAATACTTATTTGCCTATCTTAATCAATTTATAACCCAATGAAAGTTGAAATACTTGGTTCCTGGTAGCATTGAGGGCAACACTATTCTGTATTTCTGAAACTCCGAGGTTGTAGCGCGCATCAAGGGTGATTCCTAAGGGTAAATCCCAACCGATTCCCATACCAACACTCACATCAGAATTCTTATACAGTGAGGATATATCGGTATTTCCAGATGTCTGAGTAAGAGGATTGTAATCAGATTCAGCCGAAGTAAGAAATCCAAATTGAGGACCCAACTGCAAATTTAAACCGGCAGCGAGGTAGAATTTAAAGAGCACAGGAACATTCAGATAATTGAAGTTGGCATCAAAACTCTGCCCACTAAAGGATACTTTCGAGCCTTGTTGTGAAAATATCATCTCAGGTTGTATTGCGAATTTGGTAATCTTTATCAAACCAAAAGCACCTCCATGAAAGCCAGTTTTATTTTTCCAGGTGGCCGCTGCATCATTTACATCCACGGAGGCGAAGTTTGCCCCTCCTTTTAAGCCTAAGGAGACTTCGACCTGCGCCTGTGTGACAGAAATCACGGCTACCATTAAAGACGATAAGAGAATCAATTTCAGATATTTCATATTTCGATTTGTTGGTAATGCTTTCAAAGTTAGCAAATAACTTGCCATTTAAATATTTCAGTATAACGAATAGGTATGCCAAATGTTACTTCTTAATCGGATAACGTAGTTCTGCTCATGATATAAACCAACCGTTACTTCCGATTTTACTCTCTTCATCTTTAGAAGTGCGCAATAGGTAACTGATAAAATGAATATAATTTCAGGGATAACGAATAATTCAAATCGAGATTGCCTACAAACCAAGTTCCGGATTTTTTCCTTTCATCTGGCGATAAAACGAAAGTAAGGTATCCATGTCTTTATCAAAATTATCCGTTGGCATCATAGGGTCTGCCAACACGATCCGCTTTTGTGCAAAATCAAAACCAACCGGAACGATAGGTACACCTGCTCCTTTTGCAATGTAATAAAAACCGGTGCGCATCTTATCTACTTTCTTGCGGGTACCTTCCGGTGCAAGTGCAAGTATAAAGTTTTCATGCGCGTTGAAAATATCAACAACCTGCTGAACCACATCATTATGAGAAGATCTATCTACAGGGTAGCCTCCGAGCCAGCGAAAAAACCAGCCAAAAGGTGATTTGAATAATGAGTCCTTGCCTAGAAATTTAGCCTGTTCCATTTTCAAAATACTACGTGCCATTACACCAATCGGGAAATCCCAATTGCTGGTATGAGGCGCAACCGCTACAATATATTTTTTAAGATGTCGGGGAAAGTCACCCACTATTTTCCATCCCATTAATCTAAAAATCCATCCGAATATAATCCGCATGTGTCAGAATAGTTTATTAATTAACTCATCCTTCACCAGATGAGGCATGGTAAAATTTATTTTATCTCCTTCTTTTTTTATCGCATACATGGCGCCATTATTGCGTGCCCAGGCTCTTCGCGCAATGCCGTTGTTCACATCAAAGTACAACATGTTTTTTAATTTACGTTCTGCATTTGCCGAGCCATCCAGCAGAAGACCAAATCCACCATTTATCACTTCTCCCCATCCTACACCGCCACCATTATGAATAGAAACCCAGGTGGCTCCACGGAAAGAATCGCCTATCACATTATGTATGGCCATGTCGGCAGTAAATCGGGAGCCATCATAGATATTCGAAGTTTCGCGGTATGGGCTATCCGTTCCCGATACATCATGATGATCGCGACCCAGCACCACCGGGCCAATCTTTCCAGATTTGATTGCGCTGTTAAATGCGGTTGCAATTTTAATGCGGCCTTCCGCATCTGCATATAAGATGCGCGCTTGAGATCCCACCACTAATCTATTCGCTTTCGCTGATTTTATCCAATGGATATTATCTGATAGTTGTGGTTTTATTTCTTCTTCCGCATAGTTATAAATTTCTTCCAACACCTCAGCGGCAAGTTTGTCGGTGTAATCGAGATCTTCTGGTTTGCCGGAC
>JALOMN010000088.1 GCA_025455445.1 Cyclobacteriaceae bacterium | reverse complement strand
TATCTATATATCAGTTGATAACCGCGGCACGCCTGCTCCTAAAGGAAGAGCCTGGCGCAAAAGTATTTACAAAAAAATTGGCGTGATTAATATTGAGGACCAGGCCAATGCTGCCAAAGAAATTTTGAAATGGCCCTTTGTAGATCCGGAGCGAATTGCTGTGTGGGGTTGGAGTGGCGGGGGCTCTGCTACGTTGAATCTGATGTTTCAATATCCTGAAATTTACAAAACCGGTATTGCTATAGCTGCTGTTGCTAACCAACTCACTTACGACAATATCTACCAGGAGCGTTATATGGGTTTGCCTCAGGAAAACAGTAATGACTTTACCAAAGGTTCGCCCATTACCTATGCAAAAAATCTCCAAGGCAACCTTCTATATATTCATGGCACCGGTGACGATAACGTGCATTATGCCAATGCTGAGATGCTTATCAATGAACTTGTAAAGCACAATAAACAATTTCAATTGATGGTGTACCCCAATCGCACACACAGCATTTCAGAAGGCGAAGGAACCTATGAACACCTTTCTAAATTATATTCGGAATATCTACGCAAACACTGTCCTCCGGGCGGAAGATGATGGAAATTCCAATCAACACGTTACATCTATTTGAACCGCTCGAACTGAAATTGATTGAGTTGCTAAAGTCTTTAACGCGTGAAGATTGGAACAAACCAACGCTTGCAAAACGCTGGACTGTAAAAGATGTAACCGCACATTTACTGGATACGCAACTACGTGCGTTGGCTCTTTCAAAAAACTATGTTGGAGAAACTCCACCCAACCTAAATTCATATCAGGAGTTAGTTGTTTATCTCAACCAGCTCAATGCCGATTGGGTCAACGCGATGAAGCGGGTAAATCCTGATGCGTTAATCACGCTGTTAGAAAGCACTCAGAAATCATACATAGACTATCTCCATACACTTAAACCATTTGATCGGGCGGCTTTCTCTGTAGCATGGGCAGGTGAACACGAATCTTATAATTGGTTTCACCTCGCACGCGAATACACCGAGCGCTGGCATCACCAACAACAAATTCGGGAGGCTGTAAACAAACAAGGAATAATGAATCGGGAATTTTTCTTTCCGCTCATTCAAACCTTAGCAGAAAATGAAACCGTGATAAAGGTTATTATCAACGGAGAAGAAGGCGGAGTATGGCAAATTCAATATCAACACCAGCAGTGGAATTTTACAACTAGCACCCGGAATACTCCAACAACCATTATCAGCTTGTCTCCCGACACTTCATGGAAAATTTTTACCAGGGCGCTTTCAAGAGAAGCGGCAAATGAACGTGTAACAATTTCAGGAAACAAAGAATTAGGCCAACCCATTTTTAATATGACCAGTGTAATGGCCTGACCTAATTCTTTTGGATAATTTCTATAATTCTGTTTTCACTTCCTGATGCTCTGATCGCTTCAGCGAGGTAGCAGCCAGTGCCTTATACCCTCCGGGAATATTTACCAGTTTGTGATAACCGCGTGCTTTCAAAATAGAAATCATAATTACGGAACGATAACCACCGCCACAATAGACATAATATTTTTTGTTCTTATCGAGGGTGGCCATATTTCGGTTAATGAAATCCAACGGAAAATTTTCAGCGCCTATAATATGTTCAGAGTCATATTCACTATGCCTGCGTCCATCCAATACATCCAGCGAAGGATTTGATGAATATAATGTAGCAAAATCAGAAGCACTTATTTCATCAATCACATCCAGCACATTGCCTGCATTTTTCCATGCGGTAACTCCACCGTTGAGATAACCGATCGTATTATCATAACCCACTCGCGCGAGCCTTGTAATTACTTCTTCTTCGCGGCCGCTATCTGCGATCAATAAAATGGGCTGTTTCAAATCGGTAATCAAAGTACCCACCCAAGGTGCGAACGTATCATCTACTCCGATATATACAGAGCCTGGAATAAAGCCCTTCACAAAATCTTCCTTTTTGCGCGTATCCAATACCAACGCTTCCGCAGAATCCCACACTGCTTCAAACTCAGCTACAGTTAATGGTCTCATGCCCCTGGCAAGAATATCATCAATACTTTCCACATTTCCGGTTAAGTTCATAATCACATTGGCAGGAAAATATTGCGGAGGTTCAACTAATCCATCCGTTACCGCAGCAATAAACTCATCTTTAGTCATATCCGCACGCAGCGCGTAATTAAACAGCTTTTGTTTTCCTATTGTAGACATTGTTTCCTTATCCATCTTTTTACCACAGGCACTGCCTGCACCGTGTCCGGGATAGACAACCACTTCGTCTGGCAACGTCATAATTTTTGTGCGGAGTGAGTCGTACAATAAACCAGCGAGATATTGTGGGGTGATTTCGGCCTTAACTTTCTGAACTAAATCTGGTCTGCCTACATCGCCAATAAAAAGTGTATCACCGGTAAAAACAGCTTGCTCCTTTCCCTTTTCATCCATCAGCAGATAGGAGGTAGACTCCATTGTATGACCCGGTGTGTGCAACACTTTAATTTTAATTTTTCCCACTGTTAAAATCTCACCGTCTGTTGCCACATGCACTTCATAACCGGGTTTAGCGGTTGGCCCAAAAACAATCGTTGCTCCGGTTTTTTTAGCCAGGTCAATATGGCCTGATACAAAATCCGCATGAAAATGTGTTTCAAGAATATACTTAATTTCTGCGTTGTCTTTCTGGGCGCGTGCAATGTAAGGTGCGGTTTCACGCAGGGGATCAATGATCACCGCTTCGCCATCACTTTCAATGTAATAGGCTGCTTCAGCAAGGCAACCGGTATAAATCTGCTCTAATTTCATAGTATGATTGTTTTGTTAAGTGGCTTAATTTTTTTGTCCCAGTATTCATCAAGCTTCTTTAAAATGCGTTCGACTCGCTAAGCAATATGATTTTGGGAGACCAAATTTCAACACAATGCCAATATTAACTATGTGATAAACGTTACATGGATATATGATTTTTGTCAGGAATAATCGTGCTAAGTAAGCCAGCAACCCTCATTGTGACTCAAATCACAGACAGACTGATAATCTGTTCTGATCTTTGTAGAAAATAGTATTTATGAAATTGAAAATAATTTTATCCTTAATGCTTGTAGCAGCGCTGATGGTAGGCTTTACCAATACTGAACTAGCTACTCATCATAAAGCAGAAACTGCGGTCAATGCAGAATTGGTGGATTCCAATAACATGCCCATCAACCTTGCGCAATTCAGAGGTAAAATAGTATTCATTAATAATTGGGCAAGCTGGTGTCCTCCTTGTGTGGCTGAAATGCCATCTATACAAAAACTAAAAAACACACTCAAGGGCGAGGACATTGTATTTATTATGGTTTCGTATGATGATCAGCCAGAAAAAGCAATGCGTTTTATTCAAAAAAAGAATTTTGATTTTGAAGTCTATTTTCCGGGTAAAAAGTATGCCTTTCATACCGAGTCAATTCCAGCCACCTTCGTGTTAGATAAGAATGGTAAAGTATTAGCAGCACATCAGGGAATGGCCAATTTCGATAAACCTGAAGTCATTGAAAAATTCAGATCCTTGTTAAAATAACCCAAATGGGTTATTCATCGACAGGTTTGCAGTAAAACGAAAATGAAATATATTTGCTCCTCTTAATAAAAGGGGGATTAGCTCAGCTGGCTAGAGCGCTTCCATGGCATGGAAGAGGTCATCGGTTCGACTCCGATATTCTCCACTAGCTTTAAACTATTGCCTGCCGTCATTGCAGGCTTTGTTTTTTTATTGAGGTGATTATTGCAAGTGATTCTTCTCGATAAATTCCCTGAATCCTTTGCGATAGGTATCGCCAATAGGGATAGAATGTCCATTAATTATTACATCACTTTTATGTATCACTTCAATTGCATCAATTGAAATGATGAATGAGTTATGAATCCTTATGAATTTATCAGCAGGCAGTTGTTCTTCCAATGCTTTTAACCGTTGCAGTGTAACTACTTTTTGAGTGGGTGTATGAATAGTGACATAGTCCTTCAGGCCCTCTACGTATAATATATCGCTAAGCATCACTTTCACCAGACTGGTGCCATCCTTTACGAATACATATGGATTTGGAGCAGGCTGAGATTCAGTTGTAACCACTACCGGAGCTTTTGTATTTAATTCCAGCCGCTGAGTTACCTTATCGACTGATTTAAGAAATCGCTCAAATGTAATCGGCTTCAACAGGTAATCTGCCACGTCCAATTCATAACCTTCCAGCGCATATTGAGAATATGCTGTGGTAAGCACCACCATCGGTTTCTTTTTAAGGATTTTGAGTAATGATATGCCTGTAATCTCAGGCATTTGCACATCGAGAAATAAAATATCAATGTGGGCTGAGTGCAACGTTTCCATTGCGGCCAGGGGATTTGAAAATGCGTTGATAAGATGCAACGTAGGCACTTTCTTCACGTAATCAATTAACAAGTTACGCGCCAGAGGTTCATCTTCAATTATTACGCAATTCAGTTTCAATTAATTTCAATATTCAATTTTACTAAATACCGGTCTTTACTATCCTCAATGGTAAGTTCATGTTTACCCGGATAACTCAACTCCAACCTGCGTTGCACATTCCGAAGGCCAATTCCCGACTTCTCATTGGTACTGATTGCTTCGGCAGGCTTACTATTTTCTACCTGGTAAATACAAAGTCCATCTTTCAACTCAATAGAGATATTCACCCACGCATCCGGATTGTTATTGCTCACCCCATGTTTGAATGAATTCTCAAGAAAGGTAATAAAAATCAGAGGGGTAATCCATACATTTTCAACATTGCCCTTCACTTCAAATTTGATGGGTATCTGATCATTCAATCGCAATCGCTCCAGACTGATGTAGTTCTCCATATATTCAATCTCTTTCTGAAGTGCTACTTTGGCATGATTTGATTCATAAATCATGTATCGCATCATTTGTGATAATTTGGCAATCACCTCGGTAGTATTTTCAGATTTGGTATAGGCCAGATAATATAAGTTATTAAGCGTATTAAACAGAAAGTGAGGGTTTATCTGTGCTTTAAGAAAATTCAACTCCGATAATAATTTTTCGTTTTCCAATTCTTTGCGTTTGCCCTCTAGTTCAAACCAATCAACCGCGAAGCGCAGCATCCCAACAAATATTACAATGAACAAAGTGACAGCAACAATTTGAACGATGAAGAAACTCGAATAAAAGAATTCAGCTTTATGAGTATAACCATCCACCATATATCGCTGAAGGTGCACCCTGGCCGTAAGTAAGGCCGCAAATGGTATTGAAAACTCCAGCAGGTAACGCCATAAATTCTTACTAGCAAGAAATCTTGGCCAGGTAAAAAAGTAATTGAGATAGGCTATCGCCATAGTAAAAACCAACTGAATGGTGAGTGATGTAAGCATACGCTCCCAGTCATAACCCCGGCCGCGCTGGAATACACTTGCCTGGTATAAATTAAACGATAGATACACCAGCCAAAAAGATATGTGAAGTAATACTACCCGGTTCCTGTTAAAAAAAGTTTGCATGCAGTTATAACGCCTGTTATCAGCAAATGTAAGCCGCTTATCAAACCAATCGTCACACTTCGCTGTATTTTCGGCCATTCATAACAATTATACGACCGATAGACCGATTCATCAGCACAACCGGATATGTCGAATAATAGACCGATCGATCGAATAGTTCAGCCAGCTTGTCTAATAGGCATAATTTCATGCGAACAAAAATCTTGCTTTGTAGTTTAGAATAGTACCGCGGAAAGAACGTGCGCGGAAACAACTTAACAACCCATGAAAAAACTCATCACATTAGTTGCCCTTTTTACAATTACCCTCACCTACAGTTTTGCGCAAGGTAATGGCAAAATATCGGGTATTATAGTCGATAATGGTTCCAACCAACCGGTTGAATTCGCTACTGTTGCTTTATTAGATGCCAGCGGAAAAACAATAGATGGAACCATTGCCGATGGAAAAGGTAAGTTCACAATCAATAAAGTTGCTGATGGAAATTACACCATTAACATTTCTTTTATCGGATATCAAACCTTCACGCAGTCAGTTGTTTTAGCTGCTAAAAAGAACGACATCAACCTGGGCATAATTAAATTAGCTGAAGAAGCTACTGAGTTAAAAGAGGTAGTAGTAATGGGCGAAAAAGAGTTGATTGAAGAACGTGTAGACCGCACTATCTATAATGCTGAAAATGATGCTACCACCCGCGGTGGTGACGCAACTGATGTATTAAAGCGCGTACCGATGCTCTCTGTTGACCTGGATGGCAATGTGAGTTTACGTGGCAGCCAGGGTATCACTGTTCTTATTAATAATAAGCCTTCTACCGTAATGGCCAACTCGGTAGCCGATGCCTTAAAGCAGATTCCGGCAGACCAAATAAAATCGGTAGAAGTGATTACCGCACCATCCGCAAAATACGATGCTGAAGGATCAGCAGGTATCATCAACATTATTACAAAGAAAAATACCATGCAGGGCTTAACCTTAAACGTTGATGCCGGTGCCGGT
This sequence comes from Cyclobacteriaceae bacterium, assembly GCA_025455445.1. Lineage (GTDB taxonomy): Bacteria > Bacteroidota > Bacteroidia > Cytophagales > Cyclobacteriaceae > ELB16-189. The sequence goes on along the minus strand of JALOMN010000088.1, from coordinate 1,217 downwards.
TACCGCGGTTCTAACCTGGGCTTGCGCGGAAATTATCGTACAGGAAAAATGGGATTCTCTTTAGGTGGTTTTGGAAGAGCTAACTATAATGTTACTGGAAGTTACAATAATGACCAGACCACTATCGATGGTACTGACACGTATAGAACGTTACAAAGCGGAGAGAATCGCAGCAATGGAGTTTTTGGCAATTATAGTTTAGGATGGGATTATGACATTGATAAGAAAAATTCACTGGCCGCTTCCCTGCGTTATGGAATAAGAAATAATTCCAACTATCAGGATAATCTGCTTACGGAAAGTTTCTTTAACAATGGAACAATCCCTACATCTACCAGCTTGAGAGATGTAATGACTAAAGACAATTCTGGAACGATGGACTTAAACTTTACATACACAAGATTATTTGACAAGCCACAACGCGAATTAAATTTTCTCGCGCTTTACAGTAAAAACGATCGTAACAACGATTTTACAAATACAATCTACAATGGTATTTCAGAAGATATTTCGCAACGCTTTAAAAATGAAAATGATGGCTTGAATGAAGAATTCACTTTGCAGGTAGATTATGCTACTCCATTAACTCAAGGTCAGACATTAGAACTAGGCGCAAAAAATATCAGCAGAACCGTGTTGAGTGATTTTGCCTATTTCACTGCTCAAGGTGCGGATGGTGAATATGTGCTTAACCCCAATCAAAATCTTTCAAATCAGTTAAACTACAACCAGAATGTAACGGCCAGCTATTTGTCATACACCTATGCAGGCAAAGGAGGATATAGTTTCAAAGCAGGTGCACGCTATGAATATACCATCATCAACGCTTTTACCCGCACGGAAGATGATATTGACATTCCGGAATATGGTGTTTTGGTACCGAGCATCAATGCCTCAAAGAAATTAAAGTCGGGCACAGCCAAGGCATCTTATAATCGTAGAATTCAGAGACCTTCCATTCAGTTTTTGAATCCGAATATTCAGGCATCAAATCCTTATAACCGTACCATTGGTAATCCGGAATTAGACCCTGAGTTTACTGACAACTTTGAATTAGGCTATAGCACCTTTATTAAAGGTACGTCATTGAACTTTACTGGTTTTATGCGCAAAACCAACAATTCAATTCAAAGTATACGAAATGTATCCGGTGATACTGTGGTAACTACGTATGATAATATCGGAAAAGAGAATGCTTATGGTTTGAGTGCATTTGC
>JALOMN010000457.1 GCA_025455445.1 Cyclobacteriaceae bacterium | reverse complement strand
GGCAGAGATTAAAAGCTCTGATTCGTGGATGATCTTTAAAGTAATGAGTGAGTTTGTGGAGGGTTTTGAGAAGCTTGCCAAGATCGGTCCTTGTGTTACTATATTTGGTTCGGCTCGTGTAAAGTCCAGTCATCCCTATTATAAAATTGCGGAAGACATCGCTGAAGAACTTGTTAACCATGGTTATGGTGTGATTACAGGTGGTGGCCCGGGTATCATGGAAGCCGGTAACCGCGGAGCACATCGTGCCGGTGGTAAATCGGTAGGGTTAAATATTTTTCTGCCGCACGAGCAGAAGGGAAACATCTATATCGATCCTGATAAATTTCTGAACTTTGATTACTTCTTTGTACGTAAGGTAATGTTCATAAAGTATTCACAGGGTTTTGTAATTATGCCGGGTGGGTTTGGCACACTCGATGAGCTTACGGAAGCGCTTACGTTGATTCAAACAAAAAAAATCGGTCGTTTCCCGATTGTGCTGGTGGGTAAAAAATTCTGGAGTGGCATTGTAGAGTGGATTAAGAAAACATTGCTTGCAGAAAAAATGATCAGTGAAGAAGATCTTGATTTATTTAATGTTGTAGATACTCCAAAAGATGCAGTGAAAGTGATTGATGACTTTTATGCAAAATATCTGCTGTCACCCAACTTCTAATGCAAATTATGCAACGAGTGAGTGCGTTTTTAGGTCCGCTGGCTTTTGTGATTGTTTTATTTTATATCGGCTATGATCAATCTGCTAAGTCTATACAGGCAGGAATAAATGAAGAAATTCCTGAACCTATTGAAGTAGAGGAATCAGAGCGACCTTTTGTGGCGATTACGTATGATGTTCCTAAAGAAGCATCCTTTGCCGGTGAACCTGTGCCACTCGCCACCTCAGATGTATATGAGCGTTTCGATAAAGAGTTACAGATAAATGTATATCTGCATAGCAGCACATTGTTTCTGCTCAAGCGCGCCAATCGCTGGCTTCCGCGCATGCAGGAGATTTTAAAAGAGCATAATATTCCTGATGATTTTAAATACCTGCCACTCATCGAAAGTGGTTTACTCAATGTAAGTTCTCCAAAAGATGCCGTAGGCTACTGGCAGATACTGGAAGCATCGGGCAAAGAACTTGGCCTTGAGATTAATAAAGAAGTAGATGAACGATTTGACCCGATAAAATCTACGGAGGCTGCTTGCAAGTATTTGAAAAAGGCATACGATAAATTAGGTGACTGGACGCTGGCGGCTGCATCCTATAACAGAGGCGTGGCTGGCATGAAGAACGAGCTGGAAGATCAGCGTGAGCGCAATTATTATGACCTTCATCTAAATGATGAAACATCCCGCTATGTGTTTCGCATACTCGCTATTAAAGAAATTGCCGAGCATCCCGAAAAATATGGATTCAAATTAAAGCCGCAGCATCTTTATCAGCCAGAACCATTAAGATATGTGGAAGTAACAGAATCCATAAAAGATTTAGTGGCATTTGCTCAAAGTAATGGAACGAATTATAAATTTCTGAAACGCTATAATCCTTGGTTGAGGCAAAATAAATTAACCGTGAAAAAGGGTAAGACTTACCGGATTGCACTTCCGGCCTAAAACTTATCCTGGTGGTAATATGTTATTGCCGTATCTCAACTAAGTTTGGAGAATAAACATCAAAGTTGAGTTTTCAATTCTGTTAACTGAATTATAAAAAATGGAGAGCACTTATTACAACCCTACAGACCTTAAAAAATTCGGCAACATTGCCGAATGGGATAAAAACCTCGCGGCTAAATTCTTTGATTATTATGGTGATGTATTTAAAGAAGGCGATCTCACTGCCCGCGAAAAATCATTGATCGCACTGGCAGTGGCACATACCATACAGTGTCCTTATTGCATTGATGCCTACACCCAAGACTCACTTGAAAAAGGAGCAACAGAAAAGGGCATGATGGAAGCGATTCATGTGGCTGCAGCCATTCGCGGAGGCGCCTCACTGGTGCATGGCGTGATGATGATGAACAAGGCAAAGAAACTTTCAATGTAAAATTTGAATCCGGATTCCTGATGATGGATTCAGGAATCTAGAATCCGCTATCTGCATTCACACATGATCAAATTCCTGATGATGGATTCAGGAATCTAGAATCCGCTATCTGCATTCACACATGATCAAATCCCTTCACGCACGTCATCACGAGCTAGCCAATCAGGAACGCCAGTTACAGATACTTGACAACAGTATTTTCAAGCAAGGTGTGTTACCCACCTTTAAAAATAAGCTGGAGAGTCTTGGTTTATATCCGTTAAAGTCTTCGAAGATTGAAATCTTTCAGGTAAATGTTGGCTACATGTGCAATCAAACCTGTAAGCATTGTCATGTAGATGCAGGGCCCGATAGGAAGGAAATCATGACACGCGAAACCATGCAGTTATGTTTAGAAGTGTTGGAAAAATCAAAAATTCATACGCTGGATATTACAGGAGGTGCACCCGAAATGAACCCTGACTTCCGTTGGTTTGTCACTGAAGCTCATGCGCGGGGCGTAACAGAAATAATCGTACGATCCAATCTCACCATCATTGTAGC
>JALOMN010000087.1 GCA_025455445.1 Cyclobacteriaceae bacterium | reverse complement strand
AAGAATATAGCACGGAAGCCACTTTGATTATTGAATATGAAAACTGTGATTAAGGAAAATTTTTGAAATGAGAATTTTTTATTGGATCATTTTACTGCTGACACCTTTTGCTTCAAAAGCACAAAGTCAGGAATTAAGTCGGCCAGACTTTCAACTTGGCCTGACCGGTGGCGTAAGTTTTACGGTTATGCGCGGTGATGCTAAAGTAGAAGAAGGTAATCAGTGGGGTGTTGGAGCATTGGCAGGTATTGAATTAAGTTACCATATTCAAAATAGATTTGCCCTGAAAAGCGGCTTGCTTTTCGATCATAAAACCACTCATCAAAACATTGAATACTATTATTTCAATGAGACTTTGCAATCTATTGCCACTGATAAAATCAAAGTTGTCAGGTATTTTGATTATTTAACTATTCCTCTTCTCTTTAAGTATTATTTGAATGACTCTGAAAAACGCATAAGCTATTTTATTGAAGGAGGAGGGTATGTGAGTTTTTTGATTAATCAGGTGTCTACGAACTATTCAGGTAGTGTTGTGAATGTCGTATATGATGAGATGAATGATTTTGATAAAACTGACTCCGGCTTATCTTTTTCATTTGGCGGTAAATTCAAATTATCTAAAGGCCTATCTTCCGAGGTGAGAATTCTCAATAACTACGGTCTGAGAAACATAAATGGAATTGATAATAAGTCAATAATTAAAGTGAATAGTGCTTATTTCACCGTATCGATTTTTAAGAGTATTTAGTATTTAATTATTGTCATTGAAAACTAAGTTCATCATACTATCTGTTGTCATATTAATGAGTGAAGGCGCAGCTTTCGGGCAATTCAGTGTTATAAAGGATATCGATGAAATTGGTTTTATGGCGGGACCTAATTTCTCCAAATTAAAAGGCGCAGATGTGTTTGGGGTAAGTAAAATTAAAACCGGATATCATATGGGTGTAAATCTTAATTACTATTACCCAAACACCAGGAGATGGTCCTTCAGTGTTAATTTTTTATATGAAAGAAAAGGACATAAAACAGAAAACGAGCTGTTCTATTACATAGACCCATCCGCACAGCAATTAGTATTGGGAAAACAAACCATTGAAACTGACATATGGGCTATTACAGCTCCCATTCTATGGAAATATCGATTAAATGGTGGACCGGTTAAGTTCTACATTGATGTTGGCGGTTATTGCAGCTTAATAAAAAAAATGGAGTTTAATTTTTACAGCCCTGACCAAGGCTCATTTACTGATACTCGTAATAATATAAATGAGTTTGATTGGGGCGTAAGTTTAGGTGTTAGGGCGGACTATGTGATTAACGATAAATTGATTTTAACAACAGGTATTTTAAGTAATTATGGATTTGCCTGCATCAATGATAATTCAAAGACAAGCATCACCACTACTTCTATCTATGTAGGAACCCGAATTATGAAAGCGAGAAAGAGTTAATAATTATCTGTTTTTGAATTTTTGCCACTTTAAATACGTGCCGCTGCGCCATAGCCACTCAAACAAACCATATCTGTAGCGGGCGAGCCACCATTTACTGAAACGGATTTGTAAGTAAAAAAACACTAAGGCTATCAGCACACTTACGCTGGCACCAATTTCACCAAGCATACCAAAGCCGACACCAAAAAATAAAATTACGCCAAACATGGTTTGAATAAGATAGGTAGTAAGACCCATGCGACCTACTTCATAAAAGTTCATAAAGCGCTTATTCCATTTTTCCTTTTGGAATAGAAGTACAATGGCGGTGACATAAATGGTAGCCAATAGTAAATTAAACAAATCATAGGCTAAACCACCCACCGTCCATTGCACCATTTCCGGCAAGGTGATGCCGGCAACCTGTGCGCCACCAAAAAAGGCAAGTGTAAAAAGAAACACGCCAAGTAATGTCCAGGCGCTTCGCTTCAGAAATTTTCTGAAGACCGATAATTGCGATGCTGTGTTTTCAAAAATCTTTTTTCGTCCCGCATATAAACCAAGTAAGAATAATCCCATGGTGATATAAATTCTTCCTGATTCAACCTGAAATTCATTTTTTGCTTTCAGTTCAGGCAGATTAGCCTGTAATATTTCCTGGTAGCTGCCAGACTTAAGTGTATTGTAGTATTTTTCAATGGCTACACTGTCACCAAAAATAGATTGATTCATTTCGCTCACTGATTTTGTGTTGTGCATCGCATCGACACCCCGGGTGATTGCGGCTGGTAAATCAATAACAAGGCATAATGCTACAATCAATAACACTTTGTCAGGCAATTTGTAGGCAACTAAAAGTCCTACACCCAACATCGCGTAAATGGTTAGTATATCGCCACGATAATGTAGGTGATGGATAAACCCGATGACAAAGAGAATCACGAGTCTCCAGAAAAATCGTAAAAAGAAACCTATGCCGGATTCACTTTTGTTGAGTTGAATAAAAAAACTTAATCCAAAAAGAAATGAAAAAATCATATAAAACTTTCCGGAGATGAAAATGCCAATGAAACCAGCCACGATTTCATCACCAAAAATTTTAATATTGAAAGAAGTCGTTTCCGGATGAGGGCCCGCTAGGTATTGTTCCATAAAGTGCACCAGTATGATACCCAGCAAGGTGAAACCTCTTAATACATCAATAATTTCAATTCGGTCTTTGTTATACATTGTGTTATGATATTCGGTATACAACGAGACAACCCAGTCAGGGTTTACCCTTGCAGATGAATCAATAATATTACTTTTGATTAGTAAGATACGTTGCAAGTTGTTCGTTTGTTAGGTGAAAGACATAAATCCTTACCTTCGCATTATGACATTAAAAAATCACATACTCCTGTTATTGATTCTGGTGGCAACTGTGCCGCTTCAGGCTCAAGTTATCGGCAAGCAGTTTCCAGCCATGGAAGCAGAAACTGTGGAAGACAAAAAAATGGTTTTGCCGGATGATACCAAAGGAAAGTACACTTTACTTGGTTTGGCTTATTCAAAAAAATCGGAAGATGAATTAAACACTTGGTTCAGCCCGGTGTATAATAAATTTGTACGAAAGGCAGAAGGTTTGATGGCAGGGATGGGTTATGATGTGAATGTTTACTTCGTGCCTATGTTCACGGGTGTGAATGCAGCGGCCACGGGCACAGCCAAGAAGAAAGCACTGAAAAATGTGGATCCGCAGTTATTGCCAAATATCTTGTTTTACAAAGGTGAACTCAAACCTTATAAAGAAGCCCTTGATTTTGAAAAGCGCGACATACCCTACTTCTTCGTACTAGATGCAACCGGAAAAATTGTGTATGCCACGTCAGGTGCTTTTAGCGAAGCTAAACTAGACTCTATCGAAGAAGTTATTGAAGATTAGTGCTTGCTTGGTTTGAGGTTGATTGCTTTGGCGTTCGACCTGTAATTGTTAAATTACCAATCAAACCAGGAATTATGGAAACTCCCCCGCTCAACTTCCAGCAATCGCTTCGTAAAATTCTTACAGTAGTTCTCTATGTTTCGCTTGCATTAGCCGTGCTAGGCGTTTTATTAAAAATGCAGCAGCAATCTTACAGCGACAGCATATTAATGGTGAGTCTTTCGGCACTGGCCGGGGTATTGTTTTTAAGTGCACATATGCCAATACCTATTGCTGAGGGATTGAAACCTGATTTATATGCTACCATCATGAGCAAGGTGCTTTATATTGGTTCTTCTGTAACGATAGTGGGTATTTTATTTACCCTCCTGCATCTGAAAGGCGCACCCGATATGATGTTGATAGGGTGCTTGAGTGCCGGTGCAGCGAGTATTGTTTCGGGCGTGTTGTTCTTAAAAAATGGCGATAATTGGGTGGTGCTGAAAAAAGCATTTATCACTGGAGTAGCAGTTGTTTTGGTAGGAGGTTACTTCATTATAAAGTATGGTTTTACGTTCAACTAAGTCTCATGGATATACTTTTACTGCTTGCATTGGCAATGGCACCGGGAGGGGCAATTGGTTTATATATCTACTTGAAGGATAAGCATGAGCGTGAACCGATCAGCCTACTCATACGAAGTTTTTTCTTTGGCGTGCTGAGTGTATTTGTTACGCTTCTGATAAGCAATGGCATTGGGTTGTTTATCACAATTGATGAACAGAGTGTGAGCGAGCAGGCTGTTCATGCGTTTATAATTGTCGCACTTGTGGAAGAATTCAGCAAATTTATTTTTGTAAGGGGCTTATTATATAACAACTCCCATTTTAATGAACCCTTTGATGGTATCGTATATGCAGTCATGGTGAGTATGGGCTTTGCCACATTCGAAAATATACTATATGTATATCAGGGAGGTGTAGGCACTGCCATCACACGCATGTTCACCGCAGTGCCGGCCCATGCAGCATTTGCCGTGCTGATGGGTTTTTATCTGGGCAAAGCAAAATTTGAACACAAAAAATCGTATTACGCCTTGCATGCACTCGGGGCAGCAACTATACTGCATGGGGCATATGATTATTTTCTATTCATTTCCTTTGTGCCCGGTATAGTGTTAGGCGCACTGATATCTTTGCTGATAGGAATATGGCTTTCTAAGAAGGCAATCAAGATTCATCAGCAGGCGTCTCCATTTATTAAAAATGACGATCTGTTTGTAAACCCTGATTTTATTAATGAAAGAAGTAAACAGGAATCTTAATTTGTGAGTATGTATCACCTGATTTACACAAGCTATGCCACGCAACTTTTTTCAGAAAAGGAGTTGCTTGAATTATTGAAGGAAAGCAGGGCAGCAAATAAAAAGTTGGGCATTACGGGCATGCTTATTTATCTGCACAATAAATTTATTCAGGTGTTGGAAGGTGAATATGAAAAAGTGGTTGCCCTATATGATGCAATCACGAAAGATCCCCGGCACAAAAAGGTGACGTTGATACTGGAAGGCAATACCAAAGAGCGAATCTTCAAAGATTGGTCGATGGGGTTTAAAAAAATTTCTCATAAGGAATTCAAAGAACTTACCGGATTTAAGGATTTGGATAAATATTTTAAGGAAAAACCGATTACTGACGAAAGCCCCGCAGTGATGGTATTTCTTCAACTCTTCTATAAGAAAAATTTTATCGATTACCCGGAAGAAATGCAACGCCAGTAGTATCCTCCTGAGGCACACAGCTTATTCAAATGACAATTACACTCTATATCATCGCGATCACCTCGCTCATCAGTTGGTTTGCCTATGGCAAAGAAAGCATCGTTCAGCGATTTAGTATGCAGCCTTATCGCATCCATAAACACGGGGAATATTATCGCTTCATCACCTCAGGATTTTTACATGCAAGCTTTTCACACCTGTTGTTCAATATGCTGTCTTTGTATTTTTTTGGTTCGGTGGTAGAGCAATATTTTAAGGTTGTATTTGCTGAGTTGGCAACCTATTATTTTATCACCTTATACCTGTTTGCCATGGTAATTGCCGATGTGCCAACGTATTTTAAGCAAAGGAATAATTCATCGTATTCGTCAATAGGGGCATCAGGTAGTGTGGCGGCTGTAATTTTTGTCTCCATCATTTTTCAACCCCTGCAATATATCTGCTTTTACTTTGTGCTTTGCCTGCCCGGTTTTATACTCGGTATTGCATACCTGGGCTGGTCATATTATCAGAGTAAAAATGCCAATGATCACATCAGTCATGAAGCGCATTTGTACGGCTCACTTTTTGGGGTTTTGTTTTGCCTGGTCACAGTTCCCTCGGCATTCGTCCATTTTGCTAATCAATTGATGAACTGGAGGCCATTTTAATTTCAAAAGTCATTTCAACAACTGATTTTCATCATGTTCAGATAGTGGAGGTAGCTGTATTATTACTTAATTTTAGTGACGTTAAAACCCCTGAATTATGGAAGATCAAAAGTATTCGTCCGGGCAATTATACGCCCTGGTTGCCCTTCGTTTATTTGTAGGGTGGCATTTCTTGTACGAAGGAGTGGTAAAAATGTATAACCCCTCCTGGACTGCAAAAGGTTATTTATTAAGCGCCAGCATATTCAAGCCGGTATTTGCATGGCTTGCCAGCAGCAGCATGTCTCCGATAGTAGACACACTTAATATTGTGGCACTGTTAGCGGTAGGTGTTTCTCTGCTTATTGGTTTTAAAACCAATTGGGGCAGTGTGATTGGCATTGGTTTATTGGTGTTGTATTACCTGGCACATCCACCATTCCCCGGCCTCCCACAAGGACCGAGTGAAGGCAGCTATTGGGTAGTAAACAAAAACCTGATTGAGATTGCTGCACTTTGGGTGATAATGATATTCCCAACAGCTTGGGCATTTGGCCTTGAAAATCTCTTATCAAAAAACAAAACTGAAGTATCACAATAACTGCGAAAAATCATGACAAAAGATAATAGCAATTTTGGAAAGTGGTCGCGCAGAGACATGCTGCGTGGCCTGGCGGGTATACCCATACTGGGCACTGTGTGGTTTGCAGGAGCAAAATCTACGGTAAGCGCCAAAGAAGAAAGACAATACTTACTGGAAACATTAAATATAAAAGCTTCACCACCACCTCCTACTGGTCCGATGTCGGGAGATCCGATTCGTCTTGTGGTATTCGCGGTGAGCAGCTTTGTCGCGCCTTGGGTTTTGCTACTACAGATTGGTTGCAAAACATGAAAGAAGCAGCTGAAAAAAATCCGAATGACACCCGATTAAAGGATTTTCAGGCACAGGAAAACCTGAATATCAACATCACAGCAGTATGCGACATTTTTGATTATCGTGCTGAGAAAGTGGTCTCATCTTTCTCTACCGATACCAATAAGGTGAAACGCTATCGCACCTATAAGGAGTTGTTGGAAAGTAAAGAGGTGGACGCCATTGTAATTGCTACACCAGACCATTGGCACGCTCCAATCGCTATTGATGCAATCAATGCAGGCATTCATGTGTACATTGAAAAACCAATGACGCATAATGTGAGTGAAACCTATGCATTGCGCGATGCTGTGTTGGCTAACCCGAAAGTGGTATTTCAATTAGGTCACCAGCACAGGCAAACTCAAAGCTTCCTTACTGCACAGGATATTATCGCGAAAAAAATATTAGGTCACGTATCATTGATTACAACCAATACCAATCGCAATGACGATAACGGTGCATGGCAATATGAAATTCATAAGGATGCGAATCCTTCTACAATCGACTGGAACCAGTTTATTGGCAAT
>JALOMN010000086.1 GCA_025455445.1 Cyclobacteriaceae bacterium | reverse complement strand
GCGCAATAAAAAGGAAACGATCTACTGCTATAGCGATGAAGAGAAACAGCAGGCGATGAACAAACTGGGCAGCAAGCCAGAGATAACCCGATTCAAAGGCTTAGGCGAAATATCACCGGAAGAGTTTGGAAACTTTATTGGTGATAAAATCCGACTACAGCCTGTGCGCATTGACAAGGAAAAACATCTGCAAAAGATACTGGAGTTTTATATGGGCAAGAACACACCCGACCGCCAGGAGTTTATTATCGATAACCTGCGCATTGAAATGGACATTGTAGAAAGCATTCCAGAAAAGGAAGATGCAGAAGTTTAGTGAATAGAATACCAACAACTATTAACCTATAACGAATAGTTAAATGAGTAAAAAGAAGAACGCAGACCAATCAGTAAGAAATGATGAAGGAGATGTGGTTCATGGCCTGATTTCGCTGGATGGTCTTTATGAGAACTGGTTTTTAGATTACGCCTCCTATGTAATATTAGAGCGTGCCGTGCCACGCATTGAAGATGGCCTGAAGCCCGTGCAGCGCAGAATCATGCACTCACTGAAAGAGATGGATGATGGCCGCTTCAACAAAGTGGCCAACGTAATTGGTAATACCATGCAATTTCACCCGCATGGTGATGCTGCGATAGGGGAAGCAATTGTAAACATCGGTCAGAAAGATTTATTGCTTGATACGCAGGGTAACTGGGGCGATGTACGCACTGGTGACAGTGCCGCTGCACCTCGTTATATCGAAGCTCGTCTCTCTAAGTTTGCATTGGATGTAGTGTATAATCCACAGACAACCGAATGGCAGTTGTCTTATGATGGTCGCAAGAAGGAGCCGGTAACGTTACCTGTTAAATTTCCTTTACTCCTCGCGCAGGGAGTGGAGGGTATTGCCGTAGGGCTTTCAACAAAAATTCTTCCCCATAACTTTTGTGAACTTATCAAAGCATCGGTAGATGTTTTGAAGGGTAAGAATCCAAAAATCTTTCCTGATTTCTTAACCGGAGGTATCGCTGATTTCTCAGAATACGATCAGGGCTATCGTGGTGGAAAGATTAAAGTAAGAGCAAAAATTGAAATAGTAGATAAGAAGACACTCGCCATTCGTGAGATTCCATTTGGTACTACTACCAGCTCATTGATGGATTCAATTGTGAAGGCCAGTGAGAAGGGAAAGATCAAAGTGAAGCAGGTGGTGGATAACACCGCGAAAGATGTTGAAATTCAAATTCACCTGCAGGCGGGAATTTCACCCGAGATTGCCATCGATGCATTATATGCCTTTACGGATTGTGAAGTATCGATTTCTCCTAATGCCTGCGTGATTGTGGAAGACAAACCACAGTTCATGAAGGTGAATGACATTCTCAAATACAATACAGATCAAACGGTAAAACTTCTCAAGCAGGAACTTGAGATTAGAAAAGGTGAGTTGATGGAGAAAATCCTATTCTCCTCTCTTGAAAAGATTTTCATTGAGAAGCGCATTTATCGCGACATCGAAAATTGTGAAACATTTGAAGAGGTTATCAATACAACCGATAAAGGATTAAAACCCTATAAGAAACAATTCTATCGCGAGATTACCCGCGATGACATTTTGCGTTTGCTTGAGATTCGCATCAAGCGCATTTCTAAATTCGATTCGTTTAAGGCAGATGAGTTACTGAAAGATCTTGAAAAGGAACTGAAAGAAACCTTACATCATCTCAAGCATCTCACCGAATATGCCATTGCATATTATCAGAATCTTTTGGATAAATATGGAAAAGGCCGCGAGCGCAAAACAGAAATCAGAAGTTTTCAATCAGTGGCAGCTACCGAAGTAATTGCCAACAACCAGAAACTGTATGTAAATCGTGAAGATGGTTTTGTGGGTTATGGCATGCGCAAAGATGAATATATCTGCGAGTGTTCTGAACTTGATGATATCATCGTTATCCGCAAGGACGGCAAAGCGCTGGTAAGCCGAATTGGTGAGCGTAAGTTTATGGGTAAAGATATTTTGCACCTGGGTGTATGGAAGAAAGGCGATGAACGTATGGTGTATAACTTGATTTACAGTGATGGCAAGAGTGGCACATCGTTCGCAAAACGCTTTGCAATGCCGGCTATCATTCGCGATAAAGAGTATAATCTTGATCAGGGTAATCCCAATAGCAAAGTGTTATACCTGAGCGCAAACCCAAATGGCGAAGCAGAAATTGTGGAAGTGAAACTGAGCCAGGCCAGCACCGCCCGCAAAAAGATTTTTGATTTCGACTTTTCGGAATTGGAAATAAAAGGCCGCGGTGCAAAAGGTAATACAATTACCAAATACCCTGTGCGTAAAGTAGATTTCAAAGAAGCGAAAGGCTCTACGCTAAGTGGACTTGACTTGTGGTTTGATGAAGCCAGCGGCAGACTCAATAAAGATAAACGCGGAAAATATGTGGGCAAGTTTGATGGTGATGATCAAATCATTGCAATCACAAAGAGCGGCAATTATAAAATCACCAATTACGAACTCACCAATCGCTACGAACCGGAGAAAACAATTCTTGTAGAAAAGTTCCATCCCAAGAAAGCTATTTCAGCAGTATATGTAGATGGCGAGAGCAAACATTATTTTGTAAAAAGATTTTTAGTAGAAACTAACACACTGGATAAGGAGTTTGGATTTATCTCAGAAGGTATTGGCTCCCGCCTTGAGTTTGTTACCACTTCGGATACGCCTGAAATTGAGGTGGAGTTGGTAAAGGGTAAGGGCAAAGAGAAGGAAACCGAAATGATGAACCTGGAAGATATTGTGGATGTGAAAGGTTGGAAAGCATTAGGTAACCGTCTTTCACAACATAAAGTGATTAAGGTGAGACCGCTGGAAGAACCAGAAGATAGCAGTACAGAAGAAGGAGAGGATGACGAAGCCACTTCAAAGGCGACCGGAACCGGAAAGGGTACTGAGTCGCCAAAAAAAAAATCTGACGACTCCAACGAAGAAGACGAAGACTATTTCGAAACTTCAGGTCGCGTTACGCCAGAAGCAGTCATCGAAGAAGACGGGCAAACAGCCCTCTTCGGAGAAGCAAAGCAAAACATCGGTCCGAACGTCAACAGCCAATCGCCCAAAGCAAAAGCAACAAAGCCCAAAGAAGCTAACCCTCCCTACGCTAAAGCTTCGGGAGACAAGCAAGCCGACCTCTTCGGGGAAAGTAAAAAAGAAGAAGTAAAGAAGCGGGAAGCTGAGAAGAAGGGTGACAAAACTTTTACGGCAGGCGACTCGATAGAATTGGATTTGTGAACCAACATAAAATGGAAGCGCCAGACAGTACATATTGTCTGGCGCTTTCATCACCAATCTTAAAATCAATTGTGCTCATTGTTTTTGTAATAGCGTTTAATAACTACCTTCTGTAGTACACGCTTAATGATTAATTCTGCAATTACATTGAAATAAGTTTCGTGTATGTTTTCGCTTAAATACCTTTTTAATTGTGCTTCGCTGATATCAATCCGGTACAGCAATTGCATCAGATTAAAATCAGTTTTCTTTTCGTTGTGCTGAAGTTCAACCGCAATTTTTTGATGAATGCTTTGATAATCTGGCTCAAGCGAGTTTACAAAATCAGCCGGAAAATTACTCTGTTCAAAATCTTTCGACAATTGAATTTTAAAGGCATCAAATAGCCCTTTGCTGCTTAACTGATTTGTGATTTCTGGTAAATTTTCCATGACTATTCAGAATGAATTAGGCATTAAAGCATATGTTTTTCAACTATATGCGAAGGGTTGAGTTCAATATCCTTAAATGTAAATCATATTGAGTAAATATAACTAATACCTTTGCTTCGTGTCGCGAGGCGATAGTGTTAATTTTAAATAGCGCAACATGTACAAACTTTCTGTTTTTCTTACTTTCTGCTTACTCACGAAGTTGGCTTCCGCTCAAAGTCAGTTATCGTTTAATAGCAACAGCACTGAATTAAATCAGGCGTTTGACTGGGCAAAAAATAAAGCATTGTCCTTTGCGCATGATAGTTCAGATCCGGTTGGTCCATGGTATGAAGCTGCGTTGCCCAATCGCGAGGCATTTTGCATGCGCGATGTGTCGCATCAGGCTATCGGAGCACAATTGCTCGGCTTGAAAAAACATAACTTCAATATGTTTCAAAAGTTTGCTGCCAACATCAGCGCAGAGAAAGATTACTGTTCATATTGGGAAATCAACCGCTATAACAAACCGGCACCGGTTGACTATGAGAATGATAATGATTTTTGGTATAATCTGCCTGCCAATTTTGATGTGATTTATAATGCGTGGCGCCTTTATCGGTGGACAGGTGATAAGAGATATATCGACAAAGAAGAATTCAAACGGTTCTATCAACTCAGTCTCAATGAGTATGTGGATCATTGGCAATTAGGTGCCGATGAAATCACGTCACGCAATCGCGCTATGCATAGCAGCGAAGCAAAACGCTTTAGCAGCAGTCGCGGTATTCCTACCTACAACGAAGGCGGTCGGGGAGAAACAATTCTGGGAGTAGATCTTTCTGCTTCTTTGATAGCGGCCTATACATCTTATTCCAATATGCTTGGCGAATCAGGTAATGAAGTGGAAGCCAAAAAATATCTTCAAAAGGCTGTTTATGAAAAAAAATTTCTGGAAGAATTCTGGTGGGATAAGCAAAGACAGCAATATCGTTCCATACAATATGCCGATAAAACGTTCGATTATTTCATGATTGGGAAAGACCAGGCCTTTTTACATTATCTTTTATACTTTGATGTGTTGGCGGATCAAACCCGAATAAAAGATCTCATTGAAGCATATCGTGATAATTACGATAACCTGATTGTAGAACTTAAATCCTATCTGCCGATCATCTTTTATGAAAATGGATATACCAGTTTGGCGAATAAAATGATTATCGATTTATGCAGTCCAGAAAATAAAAGGCGTGACTATCCGGAAAATTCCTTCACCATTATTGAACACATTACTCGCGGCCTGATGGGCATTGAAGCAGATGCTACACAAAACAGTGTGTCCACTCTTCCTGGATTAGCAGCTGACTCAGATTGGAGTGAGTTAAAGAATGTGCCGGTACTTTCAGACGAAATCTCCGTGCGGCATGATGGTATTTCGAAAACAGTTTTCACTAATCACAGCAGCAGTTCTTTAAAATGGAAGGCGGCATTGCCGGGTAAACATGCTTACTTTTATCTCTCTGGTAAAAAGATTAAATGTAAGGAAGTTGATGATCGTGGTCGTATATACAGCTACATTTTGACGGATGTAAAACCGGGAGAAACGGTAGCTATTTCATTACGTAAAATTTAATTGAGTTCGTAATATTGTATATCACATAACCTGGTTAACATGAAGAAATTCAAGATAGTATTCTTAGGTTTATTTGCGGCAGTTGTCTTCTATGGCATATATTATCTCTCACAAGCATTACCTATTATTGCTGGTTATGGTGCCAAGAATCTATGCTCTTGTGTGTTTGTGGCTGGTCGTGATCCACAAGAGGTAATCGCTCAGGAGTTGGGCGCAGCACTTGTTAATCTTGGCACGTATGAAGTGAATATGGAAGACTCCTCGGCAACAGGCTCGGTGTTCGGCATGAGCACACGAAAAGCAATTTATCGGAAAGGACTCGGCTGCACGCTGGTGTCAGAAATCAGCGAAGGGCAATTGCGTGCTCAAAAGAGAAATCTTTTAAACAAACCATTAGTGAAACTGGATACTATCACCTGGCCTCAAGGCGATAAAGTTATTGACTCACTTTATAACGCTTATCCAAAACTCAATATAGTAGTGAATGCAGCATTCGAAGAAAGTGATCCGGGAAATCCGGTGAACACCCGCGCTGTGGTGATTGTGCAGAATGGTCAAATCATAGCGGAAAAGTATGCACCCTCGTTTTCAATGACTACTCCGTTGATTGGTTGGAGTATGACCAAAACTGTGACAAACGGCATGGTTGGTGTATTGGTCAAGCAAGGCAAACTCAACGTGATGGAACCTGCTCCGGTTGCAGAATGGAATGATGACGATCGAAACAAGATTACATTAAACAACCTGATGCAGGCAAGCAGCGGACTGAAGTGGGAAGAACTTTATGCCGGTCCTAGCGATGCTACCAACATGCTATTCCGCAAAGCCGATGCAGGTGGATTTGCCGCACAATCAAAACCTGAAGCTACACCTGATACAAAGTGGTACTACAGCAGCGGCACCACCAATATCATTTCGCGCATCGCACGGCATACTATCGGTGATGAAGATTATTATCAGTTTGCTTATCGCGAGATCTTTCATAAGATAGGGGCTTTTAGCATGGTGATTGAGCCGGATGCCTCCGGAACATTTATCGGTTCATCGTTCAGTTATGCCACAGCGCGTGATTGGGCCCGGTATGGCTTGCTGTATTTGAATGATGGAATATGGAACGGTGAACGCATTTTTCCGGAAGGGTGGGTGAAATATTCTACAACTCCGGCCAAAGCAGCACCCTATGGTGAATATGGTGCTCAGATCTGGTTAAATGCAGGTAGTAAAGACGATGTTACTCAAAAGCGATTTATGGATGCACCTAACGACATGTATCTGATGGATGGTTTTGAAGGACAACATGTGATCATGATTCCTTCGCGCAATCTTGTCATTGTGCGTTTAGGTCTAAGCCAGAAAAAGCAATTTGATAC
>JALOMN010000085.1 GCA_025455445.1 Cyclobacteriaceae bacterium | reverse complement strand
GATAAAGGTCTGTCAGAAACTGGTCATGGTATTTTCCATCGATGACCGCCTGGCAGGCTTTTTCAATGGCATCCAGTTTTTCTTTTTTCATTCTCCCCACTTCTGTATTCGCGCGGGCAGCGGCCAACTTCACAATCGCGTAAGCTTTTACATAGTCAGGATAGAAATTTGTTTTTACTCCGCTGATCGGAAAGTTTTCCAATGCCCGAAGTGTTTGAACTCCGTAATAGGCATCAAATGGAATTTGCTTTTCACCCAACAGATCCTTTTCTGTCCTGGTTTTTGGAACCTGCTCAGTAGCTGTTTTCTTTTGTGCCTCTGTGTACTGAATGCACAACAGTGTCAATAGTGTTAATACTATACTAACTCTTATTTTTTTCATTTTGGTTTTATTTCGTTGCTTGTTGTTGGTTCCTGGTTGTTAGTATTAAGCTGATCGTTGTTTGTATTTTCGAACAACGATCAACCAATAACCATCAACGATTTATTAATACGTGAAGAAAATTTCCTGAAGCTGTTTCTTATCTTTTGTGCGGGTGAGCGCAAGCATTAATAATACTCTTGCTTTCTGTGCAGTAAGGTCATCTGAAACGATGGTGCCCAGTTCCTCATCGTTGATTTCGTCATGCAGCACTACGCGACCTGAAGGTGCCCGGCTTGCACGGCAAACAATAATACCAGCTTTCACTGCGCGCTTCACTGCTTCCATATAGGCTTTGTTGAAGTTACCATTACCCACCCCGGCAATCACGATACCATCTACCTTTTTGCTGATCAGAAAATCTATCTGATCAGCGGGGGCATCGGCATACATGTATACAATATCCACTCTTGGTAATTTAGTATCAGCAGTTAATACGATGGGTTTGGGAGGGTTCACTTCACGAACAGCTCTTGAATAATATTCTACGCGGCCATCATACGCCTGACCTATTGGACCGGTATTAGGAGATCCGAACGCATCAGTTTTCGTGGTGCTCATCTTCATCACTTCGCGTGCATCATAAATACCTTCGTTGAAGCTGACCAATACACCTCTGCCTTTTGTTTCAGGATTGATCGCTACGGTAATGGCATCATACAAATTCTTTGGACCGTCTGCGCTGATGGCTGTAGCCGGACGCATGGAACCTGTAAGTACAACCGGTTTGTCGGATGGAATCACCAGATCAAGAAAATAAGCTGTTTCTTCCTGCGTGTCGGTGCCGTGTGTTACCACAATAGCATCGGCTTCGTTCTTCGCAAAAATTTCGTTTGCCCGAATAGCCAGTTTTTTCCAGATCTCGATTGTCATATCCTGACTGCCCACAGAAGCGATTTGTTCACCGCTGATACTTGCAATTTTCTTTACGGAAGGTATGGTACCGATCAGATCGTCAATCGGAATTTTTCCGGCTGTATAACCTGCCCTGTCTGCCGAGGCTCCTGCTCCTGCAATGGTGCCTCCTGTTGCTAAGATTATTACTCTTGGTAATTTTTCCTGTGTCTGAGCCTGCACTTGCAGTGTCAGAACCAGTACTACTAAAACGGAAAGAAGCTTTTTCATGGTTTTATAATTTAATTTTTATGTTAGTTGTTAGAGTTTATTTTAAACTATTACAATAGAATAGATTGCAGAAGTAAACCGCTCAACACCGATGCTGCGGTGGTGACCAGACCGGGTAGCATAAAGCTGTGATTCAATACATACTTGCCAATTCGTGTGGTGCCTGTTCGATCAAACTGTATGGCTGTTAATAGCGTAGGATATCCGGGAATAAAGAAATGTCCATTACAGGCAGGAAATATTCCGATGAGGTAAGCAGGGGGAAGCCCCAACGCTAAGCCTAGTGGCATCAGAGCTTTTGCTGTTGATGCCTGGCTGTAGAGTAACATGCTGAGCATGAAAAGTGCAATAGCGAATGTCCACGGGTAAGATGACACAAGTTCACCCAATGTTTTTTGAATCACGTCAAAATTGTTGTTCATAAAGGTGCTGCTCATCCACACCACACCAAATACTGCTATCGTAGCTTGTCCTGCTGAGGCGAATAAACTTGCTTTCGTGACTTTTGCTGCAGTAGTATTAGCGAACAATACAATAAAACCAGTGGCGGCAAGCATGATCATCATGATCATGGAAGGCATCAGCACATGACCGGCTTCATTGACTGCAAAGCCAGGAGAGAATCCAGGTTTGTCTCCAAATGCAGGTAGTAATTCCGGGAATGATCCGAGCACTACTACGGCCACCACGGCCAGACCAAAAATAATTACAGACTTAATAGCGCCAGGGGCCAATACAAATTCACTTTTATTGTCTGCACCTTCCAGGTTGGCGGCAAAGGCGGGGTCTTTCATGCGTTCCTGGAATTCAGGATCTTCACTTAATTCTTTTCCGCGTTTCCACACGAATAAGATTCCTACTATCACACCAATCAATGTGGAAGGTATCGCGACTAACAAAATATCAGACAGCTTAATGCCTTGTGCGCCTAATACAGTAAGCAGGGCAGCAGCAGCTGCAGAAACCGGACTGGCGGTAATGGCCATGTGCGCGGCCGTTACACTCATACTCATGGCACGTTCGGGGCGAATTCGATTTTTGATTGCCACTTCTGCAATGATGGGCATGATTGAATAAGAGATGTGTGCCGTGCCTGCAAACAATACAAAAGCATACGTAATCAAAGGACCAAGAAATGTTATCTGCTTAGGATTTTTCCTTAGAATTTTTCCTGCCACCTGCACCAGGTAATCCATACCACCGGCAGCCTGCAATGCAGCAGCTGCAGTGACCACACTCATAATGATCAACATCACTTCCAGCGGAGGATCTGCGGGCTGAAGTCCAAACCCAAACATGAGGATGAGTAATCCGATCATGCCCATTACACCCAGGCCGATGCCCGACATGCGTGCACCGATGAAGATGCATACAAGCAGAATTATCAATTGCACGAAGATCATAGCTTATCAATATTTGCCGAAATAACTATGAATGAATCCTTGAGCAAGTTATCATTCATTACCAGAAACAATACTATAACTATATACCTACCAATGAGTAGTTATTAAACAAATGCCAACAAATCGCTTAACCAGAAGCACAAACAGAGTAGTAGTTATTATTGGTAAATGTTATCATGAAATTTTCTTACACTTTTTTATTTCAATTTCTAACCTTCTGTTTGCTCATTACTTATTTCCTATCAGGTAATGAGTATCGCTACGGAATGACAATTCACCCAATATGTTGCGGGTCTTGTGAGGGGCGATTCAGACCAGAGCGCGATGTCATCCGGTGATGGCAAGTACGTATCAATCCATCTTTTCCATTTACACTCACTTCCGTTGAAATGAGTGGGCAATTCAAATTCAAGTGATTCGGTATATGCATTTATCATAAAGTGCATGGCCACTTTTCCACTGAGCGATTGTATGGTAAAGGCAATCGTATGTGATTGAGCGGTCCAGTCGGGTTGATTTAGTTTTACCCCATGCCAACTTATAATGCCCTGCTTCAATAATTCTTTCAGGCTCATGCTGTATTTCAGCTGTGAGGCATCGCGTTGCAACCGAGAGGTAATCAATAACTTTACAAACCGAAAAAGCACTGCGTTTTTTTCTACCAGGCTCCAGTCAAACCAGGCAAGTTCATTATCGTGGCAATAGGCGTTATTATTGCCATGTTGTGTTCTGCGTACTTCATCACCCATTAAAATCATAGGGGCACCAATGGACAATAACGTAAGCGTAAAAAAGTTTTTTATTTGTCGCAGGCGTAGCGCTTCTATTGCAGAATCTTCGGTGGGTCCTTCTACACCATGATTCCAACTGTAATTGTCATTGCTGCCATCGCGGTTATCTTCTCCATTTGCTTCATTGTGTTTGAAGTTATAGGAGACCAAATCGTTTAGTGTGAAGCCATCATGGCAGGTAATAAAGTTGATACTTTGTTCCGGTTCACGATCCTGGTGGCCATACATATCGGGGCTTCCCATCAAACGTGTGGCAAAGCGACTTACCGTATCGTTATCGCCTCGCATAAAGCTGCGCACATCATCTCTGAATTTTCCGTTCCATTCTTTCCAATAGTCGCCAATAAAGGAACCTACCTGGTATAGTCCGGCTGCATCCCACGCTTCAGCAATCAGTTTAGTGCCTGCCAATACCGGATCAGATTCAATGTCCCACAGCACCGGTGGATTTTCAATCGGTTTACCTTGCTCATCGCGCGATAAGATGGAAGCCAGATCAAAACGGAAACCATCTACGTGCATTTCTTTTACCCAGAAATGCAGGCTATCAATAATCATTCTGCGCACCGTTGGCTGGTTGGCATTGAGTGTATTGCCACATCCGGAGTAATTGGCATAATGTGTTTTATCCGCTTCAAGTGTATAATACACGCTATTATCAATTCCGCGGAAGCAATAGGTTGGTCCACCTTCACCCCCTTCGGCTGTGTGATTATATACCACATCCAGAATTACTTCAAGACCAGCTTTGTGAAATGCTTTCACCATGTCGCGAAACTCATTTAGGGTTTCCTGTGGATCACCGTGAGTGCTGTAGTCCGTGTGCGGAGCAAAAAATGAAATCGGACTATAGCCCCAGTAATTGGTTTTTCCTTCGTAGCTATCCTGGTTATCAAATTGAAAAACTGGCAGTAATTCTACGGCTGTAATTCCCAACTCAGTGAGATAAGGAATTTTTTCAATCATGCCTTTGTAGGTGCCGCGTAATTTGGCCGTCACACCCGAGTTAGGGTTTTTAGTGAAGCCCGCAACATGCATTTCATAAATTACCGTTTGCGCAAATGAATGCCTCGGATGTTTGTCATCTTCCCAGTCATACTGCTTTAAGTTGGTCACTACGCTTTTGATGGACGCAGTTTCAGATTTTTGATCTAAGCTGGTTGACTTTCGCTTGAATGTTGCTGGCATGGCCACGCCATGGGCATAAGGATCAAGTAATACCTTGTTAGGATCAAACCGATGACCCATGTGTGGTTCATTCGGACCATGCACACGATAGCCATATAATTGCCCGGCTTTAATCCCGGGCACAAAAACATGCCAATAGTTGTAGGTATGATTTAGTTGAGGATCGAGTCTGATTACCTGCTTTGGAATAATGTCTTCTGCTTTATTAAATAAAAGCAATTCTACTTGATGACAATTGCGTGAGAATAAACAAAAATTAACGCCATCTGCATGTAATGAAGATCCTAACGGAAATGGATTGCCGGAGGTGCTCATATGAATATCTTTAATTTTCGATTTCATTTCCGGTTAAAACTACAAAACAGCGTTTGTGAAAGTAATGATGAATGATGTTGGTTAATGATGACTTTAATCATATTTAAATATTACAAATAGAGATAACGTTGATAAGAATATTGAGTCACTTTAAACGGAGGATATTCCATCAATATATGAATACAGTTAAAGAAAGTCCATTTGAAATTGCACTGAAGAAGTATCTTGATATTTTCAGAGGTCAGGAAATGTGTTTTATCAATGATAACCGCAATCTTGAATTGTTTGCAAAAAATCCTTCTAATCAGACAGAAGAGGACATCCGCACAAAGATTAGTGCGATTAGTGATGATTTGGAAGTTAAGCAATTATCAAATCGTGATGATTTGATAAACCACATTTTGAAACTTAACATAGATGATCGACTTACTAAAGGCGATTTATCTTTAGTGGAAGACATAGCCCACGTAAAAATCAACGGCACCGTTCATAATTTACTGCACTTTTCTTCGCTATACTGCACTCTTCATAAGCCTGATGTATTTCCTATTTACAGCGATCAGCATCATGATTTTTATCGAAAATATATAAAGCACTTCAACCTTTCCATCGATGCAGAAAAACTAACAACCTATCCGGTGTTTGCTGCCGCGCTCGATGACTTACTCACACGCACAGGTGTAAAAGGAAAAATGAATTATATTCATCTCCGCAAATTTGGCTGGCTATATGCAGATAAAGTGCTGAAAGAGGCTGGCATCTAATTATTGCGGTCAATATTTTTACAACAACACCAGGGATTTAAATAGTCTATAGTAATTGTTTACTTTCCGTGAAGGAAAAGTAGAAATTGAGATTTAATTATATCTGAAAGTATAAAATAACGCTACTATGAAAGTTAAGGTGTTTGGTGCAGCCGGTGGAGAAGTAACTGGTTCAGCATATTTAGTACAAACTGAAAATGCAAATCTTCTTATTGATGTGGGCATGTTTCAAGGTGGTAAAACATCGGAGGCTAAAAACAAATTGCCGCAAGGTGTTACCCCAAAAAATATTGATGCGATTTTGCTCACGCATGGGCATCTGGATCACACCGGGCGCGTGCCGCTCATGATTAAATATGGATATAATGGTCCGATTTACGGTACAAAGGAAACACTGGCATTGGCTGAAATTATTTTAATGGATTCTGCACGCCTTCAGGTGGGAGATGCTGTCAGGCAGAATCGAAAATTCTGGAAAAAGGGAATGCCACTGATTGAGCCACTTTACAACACCGAGCACGTAGAGTTAATGCAGGAATACACAAATTCGGTTGAATTGAATAAGCCGGTTAACGTAGCAGAAGGAATAATGGCACGGTGGATTGAAGCGGGCCACATGCTAGGCTCAGGTAGCATTGAATTAACTATCACAGAAAGAGGAAAAACGAAAACAATTATTTTCTCGGGTGACCTTGGCCCGTTATCACTTCCGCTTTTAAAGCCTTATGATCATTTTACAAAAGCGGATTTGGTATTT
>JALOMN010000084.1 GCA_025455445.1 Cyclobacteriaceae bacterium | reverse complement strand
AATTTATAATCATCTTTAAAAGAAAGTGATTGCACCTTATTACCCAACATATCATAACACTCAGCAATTAACTTTAAAGCTTCTAACTCATGAACAAGATTTCCTGAATTGCGTGCAAGAGTTAATATTTTTTGAAGCAGCGAAATGGCTGGTGTATATAGCCTGGACTCGATTAAATGCCTGGCTTCCACAAATGAGGCTCTGATAAAAAGTGGCTGATTGGTATTTTCAGAAATAGTAGCCAGCACTTCCCTTGAATTCGCCAAGGCTTCCTTGATATTACCTTGTGCTAATTTAATCTCAGCAATTGCCATCAACACCTCTGCTTGCGTAACCTTATCATTTTCATGCTGCGCCAACACCTCTGCCTGGCTGAATTTGTCTAGTGCGCTGCGCATATCACCCATTAATTGATAAATCAATCCGAGTTCGGTAAGCGATGAAATTATTCCACGTTTTTCGCCCAACTCTTTTCTAAACTCGTAGGCCCTGTCAGACATTTTTATGGCATTCGAAAAATCATTTTCAGCTTTGTATACGGAAGCCAGGCTGCGATACACATAGGCGAGCCCTGACTTATCACCAAGTGCTTCAAAAATTTCTTTCGCTCTGAAAAAATTAGTGATCGATCGCACCTGATCGCCACCATCAAAAAACATACGGCCAAGATTATTATAACCATGACCCAGCTGAATAGAGTCGTTTTGTTCGGACGCAATTTCAATGGCCTGCTGATGATATTGAAGGGCTTCTTTATAATCGCCCTTGATATTGTATGCTAACCCGATGAAACTAATTGGACGAGATAGGTTCTTTTTATATTCGAGTTCTTTTCCCAATTCATAGGCACGTGTACAATAATAAATGGTGCTGTCTGGGTATGAATACCGATATTCAAAACCAATTGAGGTTAGTAAAGCAAAGCGGGCAGACTCAGGTGCATTTTTCAGTTTTGAATGCAGACTATCTATCACTGTAATATTCTGGCCAATTGCATAATCACTTATGCCAAGAAATAGTACAAGAAAATAAATAAAATAAAAGCGTTGCAAATTCACTGAAGTTATAAACCGGCAAAAATAACAGACTCTAAAAATAGTCAGATATTTTCACATCCGTAATACCTCATAGTCAAGAAGTGATTCATTTCGCAATAAATTAACTTAATGATCATGTTCTAAATAATTAAGATCACGGGAAAAGGTTTCATCAATTAATCGCAAAGCCCAAAAGGCAATCAATATGGTGAAAATTCCAACAATCAACGCAGCCTGCAAGATGTCAACACTTTGGCGCAAATAGCCAAACATAAACGTAAGTGGCACTACGGAACCACGTATAAAGTTAGGAACGGTTGTAGCCACTGTGGAACGTAAATTTGTTCCAAATTGCTCGGCCGCAATGGTCACAAACAATGCCCAATAACCTACTCCAAATCCTAATAGAAAACATCCTACATAAAAGCTTGAAGAATTTGCAAAAGGGAAATATAAATAGGTGACAATAAATGCCAGGGTGAGCAGGATAAATACAAAAACAGTTTTCTTTCTGGAACGCACTGCCTGGCTGGCAAAACCACTTACCAAATCGCCTGCTGCCAAACCAATATAGCTGAACATCACCGCATCTCCGGCTATTACACCAGTTATATCCATGGCTTTGGCAAATTCGGGAGAAAATGTGATGAGAATACCTATCACAAACCAGATGGGCAATCCAATTAAAATACACCCTATGAATTTCTTAAACCGGATCCACTGATTAAAGAGTTGAAAGAAATTACCACGTTGCACATTCTGCTCTTTCACTTTTAGAAATATACCTGACTCGAATACACTGATGCGCGTAACCAGTAGTACAAGCCCTAAACCGCCACCTATAAAATATGACATTTGCCAATCAAATGTTTTAGCAATGTAATTGGCAAACACAGCTCCCATTAACCCTACTGTGGCTACCAGTGTTGTGCCATATCCGCGCAGTTTGGTTGGTAAGGATTCTGAAACCAGAGTGATACCGGCCCCCAATTCGCCCGCAAGGCCAATGCCTGCAATGAACCGAAGCAATGCATATTGATCAACTGTGGTAACCAGGCCATTGGCAATATTGGCCAGCGAGTAAAGTAATATTGAACCAAACAAGACAGACAGTCTACCTCGCTTATCTCCCATCACGCCCCATAAAATTCCACCCACCAGCAAACCAATCATTTGTGACCGGATCAGATACTCACCTTGCTCCAGCATCATCGAATCATCCACGCCCAATGCGCGTAAACTGGGAATACGCACGATGCTAAAGAGCAATAAGTCGTAGATGTCTACAAAATAGCCAAGCGCTGCAACAATAACCGGAATGCCAAATAGCTTCTTTAACGATTGAGAATCCATAAGAAAAATTTCCATTAAAATAGGTGAGTTTTATCAAAATACAACTACTTCCATCATACAGTAGCTTTTCACCATTGGTAAAAAAGGCCCAAACAGATTGATAAATAAAGAGTAAAATCGCTCTGTAAAAATCAAATCTCTTATTCTATGAAATACTATTTATTCTTATTCGCCTGGTTGCTGATAAGTGCAGAAGGAATGGCTCAAAAAAAACAAGCCGCTGCTCCTGCCAAAGCCACTATAGGTTTCGATGAAAAACTTTATAACGCAATGGAATGGCGCAGCATTGGCCCCTATCGTGGCGGTCGCTCTGCAGCCGCTACCGGAGTGCCTGGCAAACCAAACCTGTTTTATTTCGGAAGCACCGGTGGTGGTGTATGGCAAACTACCGATGCAGGAAATTCATGGACAAACATATCCGATGGCTACTTTGGAAGTTCCATTGGCGCGATCGCAGTAAGCGAGTGGGATAATAACGTAATCTATGTAGGGCAAGGTGAAGTTACGGTAAGAGGTAACGTATCGTATGGCCATGGAATTTATAAGTCTACCGATGCCGGTAAAACCTGGAAGCATGTGGGCCTGAAAGATTCCAAACATGTGCCCCGCATTCGTATCCATCCGAAAAATCCGGATTTGGTGTACGCAGCTGTATTGGGCGATTTATTTAAATCTTCTGAAGAGAGAGGTGTGTACCGCTCAGAAGACGGTGGTAAAAACTGGAAACGAGTTTTGTTTGCCAATGCAGATGCTGGTGCCGTTGAATTATGCATGGACCCAAATAATCCACGAGTGCTTTATGCATCTACCTGGCGTATCAGAAGAACACCCTACAGTTTAGAAAGCGGTGGCGAAGGCTCCGCCATGTGGAAAAGCACAGACGGTGGTGACACCTGGACAAATATTTCAAAGAACACAGGTATGCCTAAAGGAATCTGGGGAATTTCAGGAGTATCCGTATCGCCAGTAAACTCTAATCGTGTCTATGCGATTATTGAAAATGACAACGGAGGCGTATATCGATCAGACGATGCCGGTGAAACCTGGCGTAAAATGAATGATGACAGAAACCTGCGCCAACGTGCGTGGTATTACTCTAAAATATATGCCGACACTAAAGATGAAGACATGGTATATGTAATGAATGTTGCATATCATAAATCAAAAGATGGTGGCAGAACATTCACATCCTATAATGCACCCCATGGTGACCATCACGACTTATGGATTGCGCCTGAAGACAACCAACGCATGATAATCGCAGATGACGGTGGCGCGCAGGTATCATTTGATGCTGGTGAAAACTGGACAACCTATCACAATCAACCAACCGCACAATATTATCGTGTGGTTACAGACAATCATTTTCCATATCGCATCTATGGTGCGCAGCAAGATAATTCAACGCAACGCATTGCACATCGAACCGATGGCTTCTCAATCGGTGAGCGAGACTGGGAACCAACAGCAGGTGGAGAAAGCGGCCATATCGCTGTAGACCCAACTGATAATGATGTCGTGTATGGCGGAAGCTATGATGGTTTCCTTACTCGTAAAAATCACAGAACCGGTGAAGAGCGCGGTATCAATGCCTGGCCCGATAACCCGATGGGTCATGGAGCTGAAGGTGCCAAATATCGTTTTCAATGGAACTTCCCGATTTTCTTCTCGCCACATAACACCAAAAAGTTATATGCTGCTTCACAACATCTTCATGTAACTTATAATGAAGGAGAGAGCTGGGAAATAATCAGCCCGGATTTAACCCGCAATGATAAATCTAAAATGGGGCCCTCTGGTGGACCGATCACAAAAGATAATACCAGTGTGGAATATTATGGAACCATTTTCGCAGTGGGCGAGTCAGCCTATGAAAAAGATCTCATACTAGCCGGTTCGGATGATGGTTTGATTCACATCACACGCGATGGTGGCAAAAAGTGGGATAATGTAACGCCTGCTATTATACCACAATGGACCATGATTAACAGCGTTGAGTTTGATCCTTTTGTAAAAGGTGGCGCTTATATCGCAGCAACCAGCTACAAACTGGGCGACTATCAACCTTACTTATTTAAAACAAAAGATTATGGCAAAACCTGGACAAAAATTACTTCGGGTATTGACCCTGCGCATTTTACACGCGTAGTGAGAGCTGATCCGAAACGCGCAGGATTGCTGTATGCTGGAACTGAGTTTGGCATGTATATTTCATTTGATGATGGCGCCAACTGGAAACCCTTCCAGTTAAATCTTCCCATCGTACCCATCACAGACTTAACAATAAAGAATAATAATTTAATAGCGGCTACTCAAGGAAGAAGTTTTTGGCTTATCGATGACCTTACACCTTTGCATCAATTAAATGAAACTGTAGCGAACAGCAATTATTTTTTATACAAGCCGATGCCTAGCTATCGGATGAATGGTGGCACTGCCGGCAGACGCGGACAGCCTAAAAATGAAGGTGTGAACCATCCTAATGGAGTAATGATTCATTATTACCTGAAGGACACGACTAAAGCAGCAGTGTCACTCGAAATATTAGAAGCAAACGGAACATTGATCAAAAAATATTCTACCAAACCAGATAAAAAGGCAAAGGAAGAAGATTTATCAATCAAACAAGGAATGAACAAATTCAATTGGAATATGCGATATCCCAATGCCGAAGGTTTTGATGGTTTAATCATGTGGGCGGGTTCACTCGTTGGCCCTAAAGCTGTGCCCGGTATCTATAAAGCACGACTTACAGTTAATGGCACACCCACTGAAACCGAATTTGAAATTCTTAAAGATCCACGCACCAGTAGCACCCAGGCAGATATAAAAGAACAGTTCGATTTTTCAATTGCCGTCCGTGATAAACTTACAGAAACACATCAGGCAATTAAAAATATAAGAACTGCCAGAGAGCAAATTAATCGGGTTACGGAGCCCATGAAAGGAAAAGAGGGAATGAAAGAAGTGACTGATCTTGCGAAATCAATTCTGGATGATATGAAGAAAATTGAGGAAACGCTGTATCAGACAAAGAATCGCAGCGGTCAGGACCCACTCAATTACCCCGTGCGTTTGAACAATAAACTGGCTGCGCTCAATGGTGAAGTAGATGGAAGCGATTACAAACCAACACAGCAGGTAAAAGACGTACATAAAGAAATAGTTGAAAAAATTGACGTTCAACTAAATGATCTCAAAAAAGTGATGAATGAAAAAGTGCCAAAATTCAATGAGATGATAAAGCAAAAGCAAATAAATGCTGTTACGATTGAAGTCATGTAATAATGAACGGACTAAAATGAAGAAGGTGCCTTATTCAGGCACCTTCTTTTATTTTATTGAAGTTACAGCGCTTAGTTACTTTCTAAAATTTTAAATAACTCATCCAGGTTAGGCGTAATGATAATTTCAGTACGTCTGTTCTTCTGTTTGTTTTGAGGCGAATCGTTTGATGCCAGTGGCACAAATTCTCCTCTTCCGGAAGCTGTAATTTGCTTGGGCGAAAGACCGGCATTAGTCAGAATCTTAGTGATGGCAGTAGCACGCATTACACTTAAATCCCAATTGTCCTGCATATACTGCGACTTCTTTGAAATCGGCACATTATCAGTATGGCCTTCTACCATAATATTAATATCGCGTTGATCTTTAATCGCTTTAGCTAATTGTTGAAGAGCGGTCACTCCTTTACTGTCCACTTCTATACTGCCACTTCCAAAAAGCAATTGTTCTGCTAAAGAAACATATACTTTTCCGTTCTTTACCTTTACAGTAAGGTCATTCTCCTTAAAGTTTAGCAAAGCATTGCTAATGCGATCTTTCAAATCACGAACTGCTTTGTCCTTATTAGATAAAATCTGTTCAAGTTCTTTAAGCTTCTTTTCTCTGTCTTCAAGATTGGCGCTTAATAAATCGTTTTCACGTTTTGTCTTGTCAAGATTCTCCTGTATTTCCAAAAGCTGATCGCGCTGTTGGGCCATATCGCGGGTAAGTTTTCCACTGTTTGTTAATAAATTCTTGTACAAAGAATTCAATTTATCGAACTCACCATTAAGCTCGTTAAGCTTTTTGTTGCTTGCCCGATACGAAATCCCTAATTCAGTAGTGTCATTTTTTAAATCTTCAATCGCTTCAGTTAGTTGTTTGTTGGAAGCATTCGCTTGATCCAACTGCGAGGTCCTGTCGGCCAGTTCGCCCTCGGCTTTTATCTTTTGCGCGAGCACATCATCATATTTTTTTTTAGTAACAATACATGAAGAGAGAAAAAAGGCTACAACAATAAGAGTAATGGTTGATATTTTCATAGTTTAAAAAATTATGGTGTAAATATCAAAAATAAAACTCAAATCACATTCTTAATAATTCAGTGTA
>JALOMN010000083.1 GCA_025455445.1 Cyclobacteriaceae bacterium | reverse complement strand
CCAGATAAATAATTTTATCAATTAGCAAGAAAGGATAGCGGTGTGGTAGTGTATTTACGATGTGGTTAATATCCATCACCGGGGGCAAATTGGGGTTGTAGCGAGGCACCCCTTTTTTGTCGGCATCCTCCATTGCTTTCTTCAACTTCTTAGCGAAGGCTACGTTGGCTGCGTGACCAGGTCTTGCTGCTAAAATTTGCGCTTTTAAAGGCCGGCCTGCAAGGGCTAAATCACCTACCACATCTAATAATTTATGTCTGGCTGGCTCATTATTATAGCGTAATTCGATATTGTTCAGTATGCCTTCTTTTTTTACTTCAACTTTTGGCTTTCCTAACATCTTTGCGATGCTGTCGAGTTCGTG
The DNA here is from genome assembly GCA_025455445.1 of Cyclobacteriaceae bacterium. GTDB lineage: Bacteria > Bacteroidota > Bacteroidia > Cytophagales > Cyclobacteriaceae > ELB16-189. The sequence continues at coordinate 8,396 of JALOMN010000083.1, read as the reverse complement.
GGTTTCTACCACGCGGTCTACAATTACGATTGCATTATTTAAATCACCGCCTTTAATCAGGTTGTGCTTATAAAGCATTTCAAGTTCATGCAAAAAACAAAAAGTGCGGCAAGAGGCAATCTCTTTTTCAAACTGACGGATGTTGGTAATGGATGCATGCTGACTACCCAACACCGGTGAGTTATAATCAATCATTACCGTTACGCGATAGTCATCCAGCGGCAATGCTGCAATTTCTACATTGCGCGCGGCTTCGCGATAGAATATGCTGTCTTGTACTTCAAAGAAGTCGCGCAGTGCATTTTGTTCTTCACTTTCTGCTTCTTTCAATATATTCACAAACTGTATGGAGCTGCCATCCATAATAGGAGCTTCAGGTCCGTCCAATTGAATCAGCACATTATCTATCTCTAATCCGACTAAAGCCGCTAAGGTGTGTTCTATGGTGCTAACGCGCGCACCGCTCTGCTCAATGGTTGTTCCTCTCGAAACATCCACCACCCGGTCGCAATCGGCATCGATGATGGGTGCGCCAGGCAAATCAATTCGCTGGAACTTGATTCCATGATTCGGCTTAGCGGGCAAAAAAGTCATGTTGGTTTGAACACCTGTGTGAAGTCCCACACCTGAGAGGGTCACTGACTTCTTTATAGTCTGTTGCTTGTGATTTAAACTCATAGTAAAAAAGTGTGCAAATTTAGCTTGGATTTTGGAGATTAACCAAAATCATTGATTTTAAGAAAATTTGGCAGTTTTTGGCTTTTAAAACCAATTAAAATGATCTACTAAATTCTATTGAGCGTTATCATTAACTATGTCAATGCTGCCATTTACTTTCTTTTCAAGGTCACGCAATCTATCATTCAAATCAGGTAGTCTCTTAAATACAGCGTATGACCTGAAATACTCTTTTATATCGAACACTGGGTATCCTAATAAGCGTTGTCCTTCTTCTTTTACTGATTTTGAAATTCCAGCCTGAGCTCCAACACTGGTATTATTTGCAATAACAAGATGTCCGGCAATACCTACCTGCCCAGCCAACATACAATTTTCCCCCACTTTAGTGGAACCTGATATACCAGCTTGAGCAGCAATTACTGTATTTTTTCCAATTTCAACATTATGGGCAATCTGAATGAGGTTATCCAATTTAACGCCCTTACGGATGACAGTAGAATCTCCCATTAACGTTGCGCAATCAATAACCGTATTGGCTCCAATGGTTACGTTGTCTTCAACAATCACATTACCAAGTTGAGGTATTGTTTTATAGGTACCATCCTCCTGAGGTGCAAACCCAAAACCATCACTACCCAATACGGTGCCAGCATGAATTACGCAGCCTGAACCAATGCGGGTGCCGGGGTATATCTTAACTCCAACATGAATAATTGTATTGTTCCCGATTACGGAGTTATCGCCAATGTATGCGTTTGGATAAACCTTCACATTGTCACCAATTTTTACATTGTTGCCAATGTAAGAGAATGCGCCCCGGTATAAATTATTTCCGCAAACTGTCTGTTCACCAATAAATGAAGGTTGCTCAACGCCACTTTTTTGAAAAGTGATCAATTTGTGATATTCTTGTGATATTCTTCCAGCAATACAGTAAAGCTCGAGTATGGATCTTCTACTTTGATGAGTGAACTTGCTATTGGTTTTTTTGGTACGAAGTCATTTTTTACAATTACGGCAGTGGCCTGTGTAGTGTAAATGAATTGTTCGTATTTAGGATTTGATAAAAAAGCAATCTGACCTTTTTTGGCTTCCTGAATTTTTGCCAACATGTTAATTTTTTCAGTTCCATCGCCAGTTACTTCTCCACCCAGCATGGCTGCAATTTGCGAAACGCTAAACTCCATAAGGTTTAATCACAAGGTTTGATGTTGGCTGATATATTTATTTACAGTTGGTAAGGCCTTCTTTACAAAGATACATTTTTGGGCCAGCATAAATAGTTTTTCTCTACGATTTTGCTGATAGCCTTAATACTAGGCAAGTCCGAAGCCAATGCAATATCAATCACAGTACCTTGCTTATTTAGAATATTAATTGATTTTCCACCCGAAACATAGGCTTCATTAGTTACTGTTCCCCAGGAAAAAAGATAATGTGCATCTTTCCGTAATATTCCATAAACCTGATGAATTTCCTGACGCACCTTTTCAACCATCGTTTTACGGATAGGATCAGTTGATAGCACGATCTGAAATAATTCGCGCGTTAGCAGCCGATTACATAAACCTGATAAAATTAAGTCAGGATGATTTCGCCAGAGTTTTAACGCACCCCAGATATCATGGTCGTCCATCTGACCAAATGCATCGAGTAATTCTGGTCGTTCGCTAAATTCTGTTAATGTGTAAGAATTCATCAGCAGATTTTTAAGTGCTTCAGATGCGGGAAGTGCTTCTCCGGCACGTGACAGATATTGAGCTCTTCTGATAATATTTATCATCATCCGTTCTGCAGCAAGCGCAGTTTTGTGAAGATACACTTGCCAATACATGAGTCTGCGGGAGTGTAAAAAATTTTCGATGCTATAAATACCTTTTTCCTCTACCACCAATTCATCGTTGTGAACGGATAGCATAGAAATAATTCTATCAACTCCTATAGTTCCCTCCATCACACCTGTAAAAAAGCTATCACGCTGTAAGTAATCGAGGCGATCAATATCCAGCTGACTGCTTATCAGCTGATGAAAGAATTTGCGATGATAGGTGTTTCTGAAAAATTGAATAGCCAAATCCAATGCCCCATTATATTGTTGATTTAGTGATTTCATGAAGAGATATGAGAGACTTTCATGATGTATATCCACTAAGAGTGTTTCTTCCAGGGCATGTGAAAGAGGTCCGTGGCCGATGTCGTGCAGTAAAATTGCAATTTGTGCTGCATTCAATTCTTCTTTCGAAATTTCAATACCTTTTGAACGCAAGGTATTGATAACCCTTTCCATCAAATGCATGGCACCCAGGGCATGATGAAAGCGGGTGTGCTCCGCACCCGGATAAACCAGACTGCTTAATCCTAATTGTTTTATATAGCGAAGTCGCTGAAAGTAGGGGTGTTGTATCAGGTCGAAAATAAGTTCATTTTGAATGGAAATGAACCCATATACCGGATCGTTGATGATTTTCTTTTTGTTCAAAATGTTCAAAAAATATTGGCGTATTAAACGTAAATTAGGAAGATTTTTAGCAAATCTTATTCATGCAAAGATATACCATTTTGTGGGCGGATGATGAAATCGATTTATTGAAGCCACATATTTTATTTTTACAAAACAGAGGTTACGATATCACTCCTGTCAATAACGGTTCTGATGCGGTGGAACTTTCTGAATCGAAACATTTCGATTTAGTTTTTTTGGATGAACATATGCCTGGCATGTCTGGCCTGGAAGCATTGGCGCTCATAAAAAACAATAAGCCTAATTTGCCGGTGGTCATGATTACCAAAAACGAGGAAGAGCAAATCATGGAAGAAGCTATTGGTGCCAAGATTGACGATTATCTAATCAAACCTATTAACCCAAATCAGATATTACTTTCAATAAAGAAAATTCTGGATAACAAGCGACTGGTTATTGAAAAGACAAATCTGAATTATCAACAAGAGTTTCGAAAAATAAGTATGGCTTTTCAGGATGATCTGAACCATGACCAATGGGCGGACATCTATAAGAAGCTTGTATTTTGGGAACTTCAGATGGGGGAGGGCGACAACCGTGATATGGCTGAGGTGTTAGAAATGCAAAAGGTTGAAGCAAATGCGAATTTCTGTCGCTTCATAAAACGTAATTATGAGAATTGGCTCAATAATCCCAACATTGAAAAGCCAATGTTTTCTCATCAACTGATGAAGAAGAAAGTATTCGCTGAGTTGAAACAAGGCGAGTCGCTATTCTTTGTGCTGATTGATAATCTTCGATATGATCAATGGAAGGTAATCGAACCGGTGCTGGCCGAATATTTTAATGTTGAAAAGGAAGAAACTTATTATTCCATTTTACCAACTACTACGGCTTATGCACGCAATGCAATTTTCTCGGGTATGTTGCCATCAGACATGGCCAAAGTGCATCCGGACTTATGGGTGGGAGAAGATGAAGACGATTCAAAGAATAATTTTGAAGATGAGTTTCTGGCCAAGCAACTTAAAAAGAATAATTTATCAATTAAGTTTTCATACAATAAAATCAAGAAGCTGGAAGAGGGCAGAGACTTAGCTGATTCAATCAATAATTTTTTTCATAATGATTTAAATGTCATAGTCTACAATTTTGTAGATATGCTATCACATGCCCGCACCGATATGGCCATGGTGAGGGAACTGGCACCCGATGAGCCCGCCTATCGATCTATTACAAAATCGTGGTTTATTCATTCTCCCTTATTCGAAATATTGAAAAAGATTTCCAACAAGAAATCTAAACTTATTATAACCACTGACCACGGAACCATTCGTGTAAAGCGACCCTTTAAAATTATTGGCGACAGGGCAGTAAACTCAAATCTGCGTTATAAGCAAGGAAAGAACCTGGGCTATGAAGGAGCTAAAGTATTTGAAGCTTTAAAACCAGAGCGATTTTTTTTACCTAAAGCAAACGTGTCTACTTCATATGTTTTTGCTATTGAAGATCAGTTCTTTGCTTATCCTAATAACTATAATTACTATGTGAATCTTTATAAAGACACCTTTCAGCATGGAGGGGTAAGTCTGGAGGAAATGATCATTCCTTTTATTTTATTAACTTCGAAAAATGCCTGAGCAGTTAAATCTTATAAGTGAGAGCGTAGTAACACTTTCTGAATTGCCTGTGGTTGCTCATCAGCTGCTGCAAGCAGGTAAGGATTTATCTGTATGGTTTTTACAAGGAGAAATGGGTGCTGGAAAAACAACACTGGCCAGACAAATACTTGAGCGTGCAGGCGTGGATAGCAATGTAGCCAGCCCCACGTTTTCTATTGTGAATGAATATGAAAATGCAGATGGAGAAATTATCTACCATTTTGATTTATATCGCTTAAAAAGTGAGACAGAAGCATTGGATATTGGTATGGAAGAATATTTAAGCTCAGGTCATCTTTGCTTGATTGAATGGCCAGAAAAAATTAAATCTCTCTGGCCAGCTACTTATTTCGAAATTTTCATAGAACATCACAGCGAAACTTCCAGAAAAATACATTACCGAAGACATGATTGAGAAAAAGAAAACCGGATTTGAGGCTCTCGCCAAAAGCAGTTTATATCCGCAAGAAGAAATGCTGAAGGTGAAGAAAGGAAAGGGATCATTTTTTATTGGTCTTCCGCGCGAAGTTTCATTGCAGGAAAACAGAATCAGTCTTACTCCAGATGCTGTGGCACTTTTGGTAAATAACGGACACGAAGTTTGGGTAGAAACGATGGCAGGTGAAGGATCAAAATTCGCTGATAAACAATATAGTGAAGCAGGCGCTAAAATCGTTTATTCAGTAGAAGAGGTTTATAAAGCGAATATCATTTTAAAGATTGAACCACCCACACTTGAAGAGATTGAGTATTTCCGTCCCGGGCAAACGCTTATCTCAGCATTGCAAATGGGTAACCTTAAGGTGGATAGCATAAACGCACTGCTTCGTAAAAAAGTAATTGCACTGGCCTATGAGTTTATTGAGGACAAAGTAGGCGGTATGCCAATCGTAAGGGCCATGAGTGAAATTGCCGGAAGTACTGTGATGCTTATTGCTGCTGAATATTTAAGCACAGTAAACAAAGGCAAGGGGATTATATTAGGCGGCATCACAGGTGTGCCACCGACAAAAGTAGTGATAATCGGGGCTGGCACAGTGGCAGAATATGCAGCCCGGGCTGCGTTGAGTCTGGGTGCTGAGATACAGGTTTTTGATAATCATTTATATAAACTCAGAAGAATTAAACACACTCTGGGTCATCAGTTTTATACCTCTACCATTGATAGTGTTACACTAAGTGAAAGTCTTGAAAACGCGGATGTGGTGATTGGTGCGTTGCGCGCTGAAAAAGGGAAAACGAGGCATGTGATTTCTGAAGACATGGTAAGAAAAATGAAACCGGATTCACTGATTATCGACTTAAGTATCGATCAGGGTGGATGCGTAGAAACTTCAGAGATAACCAGTTTAAATAAACCGGTTTTCAGAAAGCATGATGTAATACATTATTGTGTTCCTAATGTGGCTTCACGTGTTGCTCATACCGCAACAACTGCGTTAAGCAATATATTTACCCCTACTATTTTGCGTGCTGCCGAAGAAGGTGGCGTTGAGGAAATGATTTTTTCACATAAGTGGTTTATGAAGGGAGTCTATACCTATAAGGGTAGCCTTACCAATGAATCGGTAGCACGAAAATTTGCGTTGAAGTATAAGAACATTGAACTGTTATTGGCTGCTCGTTTTTAATTATTTTTTAAAAGGATTAAATATGAAATTTTATCTCTTGGTGGTAACAACATTTCTATTTCAATCAGAAGTAATTGCACAATGGGCAATACCCACACAGATGCGCGCAGAAAATACACTCGACCGACTATCAGATAAGGGAGGGCTTTCAAATTCAGATATTTTATATGGCATACCCATACCGCCCGGCAATGTGGTAGGTGATTATTATTTTGACAAGAAGTGGAATAATGCCACCATCTTGCTTTATCAAAGTGAAACCATGATTGAGGGATATCCTGTTAAGTATGATTTACATGGTGATATGATTGAAATTAAATCTAGCCTAGGTATAAAAGTTCTGGATGTTCGTAAAATTAAAAACATGGTATGGATTGATTCACTTACCAGTGCCCCGCATTATTTTGTAAATGGTGCTGAATATAAAATTGAAGGTGTGCAAGGCAATGGATTGTTAGAGGTATTAGCAGATGGAAAAACTCCTTTATTGAAGAGAGATCAATTATATATTAAGGCACCCACCTATAATGTAGCATTGGATGCAGGTTCGCGCGACACCAAAATTTTTCACCAGTTCAGTTATTTCTACGCCAAAGACGCTGAACTTTATAAAATAAAAGGCAAAAAAGAAATTCTGGCCGCTACCGATAGCCCTGCGGTGATTGAAGAGTATATTAAAAGCGAAAAAATTAAAGTGAATAAAGAATCCGGATTAATTAAAGTCTTTGAATACATCAATAAGCTGCAGTAATCTGTTAGTTGTTACATGTTTTTCAATGCAGCTTCAAAAGATAAAATCTTAGCCTCCGCGTCTTCTTTCTTTTTTCTTTCCATTTCTATCACCTTTTCGGGCGCACTAGATACGAATTTTTCGTTCGATAACTTCTTTTCAACGGCTGCCAGAAAACCTCTCTGATACTCTAATTCTTTTAAGAGAAGATCACGTTCTTTTTCTGTATCAATTTTTCCCTCCAACGGTATAAAGAATTCGGTTGATTTGATTACAAAACCTGCTGCACTTTGAATTTTTTCTGTTGTCATTGCTACTTCAGAGAGGTTCGATAATTTTTTGATTATCGGCCAGAATGATTTAACCAATATTTGTTCTCCTGTCTTAACAAATAATGTCATTGATTCTTTTGGAGAAATTCCTTTGCTGTTACGGAAATTCCTGATTTCTGTAATGATTTCAAAAGCATAGCTACTTTCTTCAATGATAGTAGCTTCCACTTCATTTACTGAAGGCCATGAGGCCACAATAAGTCGCTCAGAAGATTTTCTGCTTCTTAATTCACCCCACAATTCTTCAGTGATAAAGGGCATGAACGGATGTAGCACTTTCAGAATATTTTCAAAGTAAGCTATAGTTCTTTCTAATGTGTTTTTGTGAATTGGTTTGCCATACTCAGGTTTTACCATTTCAAGATACCACGCGCAGAAGTCGTCCCAGATAAGTTTATACGTGGTAAGTAATGCATCTGAAATTCTGAATTTGGAATAGTGATCTTCTAACTCTGCAAGCGCTTTATTGAATTTTGAATCAAACCATTGAATGGCCACGCGGTCAGTCTCAGGAATTTCTCCTTCACATGTTTCCCATCCTTTCACGAGACGAAATGCATTCCATATCTTGTTGGCAAAATTTCTTCCCTGTTCGCAAAGTTTTTCATCAAATGGTAAATCATTACCTGCAGGCGAGCTAAACAACATACCGGTGCGCACACCATCAGCGCCATATTTCGCAATCAAATCAAGTGGGTCGGGTGAGTTGCCTAATGACTTCGACATTTTTCTTCCCAGTTTATCACGCACAATGCCAGTCAGGTATACATTTTTGAATGGCATTTCACCACGATATTCATATCCGGCAATAATCATTCTGGCTACCCAAAAGAAAAGAATTTCAGGTGCTGTTACCAGATCGTTGGTAGGATAGAAGTAGTTTAAATCTTTATTGCCTTT